>JAHZHM010000155.1 GCA_019420265.1 Clostridiales bacterium | reverse complement strand
AAAGAGGCGCAGCTCGCCAAAGAGACGGGCCGGAATATCTTTGAATTTATCAACGAGAATGCGGCGAAATCGCCGGTAGGCGCCCGCGGGCTCATCTATCTGCCCTATTTGCAGGGCGAGCGCTCTCCCTATTTTAATGCGAAAGCCAAGGGATGCTTCATCGGCCTGACCATGCAGCATACGCAGGATGATATGAAGCGCGCTGTGATGGAAGGCTGCGCGCTGCACCTGGCGCTGATGATGAAGCAGCTGGAAGAGATCTCCGGCAAACAGCCGCCCCAGACGGCGACGATCTCGGGCGGTGCCAGCAAGAGCAAGCTGGTCTGCCAGATTATGGCAGATGTGATGAACTGCGAGATGATGAATATCAATGTCTCGGATGAAGTTGGCTCGCTGGGCGCGGCGATTTGTGCTGGCGTGGGCGTGGGCATTTTTAAGGATTTTTCCGTGGCCAATCAGTTCGTCGAGATTACGGGCTCGACCAAGCCGATTCCCGAAAATGTGAAGCGCTATCAGGAAATTTTGCCTTTGTTTGAGCGCGCCTATATGGCCTTAGAGCCCATCTTTGAGGAGATCAAAGAATAACAAAAATAGGCCAAGGGAGGCTTGCCGGCTTTCCTTGGCTTTTTCTTTTGAGAAAAACTGGCATAATGCCAGAGCAGAAAATGCGCTTTGTGATGGGGCGCATTGGGGGGAGACGATGAAATATCTTTTGGCGCATGATATTGGCACCAGCGGAGATAAAGCGGCGCTTTTTTCAGCAGATGGCCGCCTGATCGCCAGCAAGATGGCCCCTTACGAGACATTCTATGCCGAAGGCGGCGCCATCGAGCAGAACCCGCAGGATTGGTGGCAGGCCGTCTGCCGGGCGACCAGGGCTGTAACTGCAAAGATCGATCCGGCGCAGATTGCGGCGGTTTGTTTTGGCGGCATGGGGCATTGCTGCACCTGCCTGGATGAACAGGGCAATTTTCTGGCGCCCTCTCTCTTGTGGAGCGACAGCCGCAGCGGCCAGGAACAGGCGGAGCTGGAGGCCGCTTTTGGCGCAAAAAGATGCTATGAACTGACCGGGCACAAATGCTCCACGGCCTATACGATCACAAAGCTCATGTGGATCAAGAGGCATTGGCCGGAGGTTTATCGCAGGACGCATAAAGTGCTGACGGCCAAAGACGTCATCGTCTATCGGCTGACAGGGCGGATGTGCACAGATTATTCGGATGCCTGCGGCTATATGGCCTATGATTATAAGAAGATGGCCTGGGATCCGGAGATCATCCGGGCGGCTGGCCTGCGGCAGGAGCTTTTTCCCGAGATCGTCAGCGGCCGGGAAGTGGTGGGATATGTTACCCGCCAGGCGGCGGCAGAGACTGGGCTTGCCGAGGGGACGCCCGTCGTCCCGGGCGGCATGGATGGGCAGGTGGCCAATATCGGCGCCGGGACGCTGGGAGAGACGAACTTTCATTTGGGGACATCCACGACGGCGCGGCTGCATGTGCCCGCGGATATTACGGACCCCGAGGAGAGATACGAATTTTGGGCGGGGATCCAGCCGGGTACAGGCGATCTTGCGGGGACGATGAATGCCTTTGGCGGCTCGATTGCCTGGATGCGGCAGAATTTCTGCGATAGAGAAGAGAAGCTGGCCGCGCAGGCGGGCGCGCCTATCTTTGACTTTCTGGCGGAGCGGGCGGCGGAATCGCCCGTGGGTGCGCGCGGGCTGATTTTCCTGCCTTTCCTGCAGGGTGAGCGCACGCCCTATTTCGATGCCAAGGCGAAGGGCTGTTTCTTGGGGCTTTCCATGCACCATACAGATGCGGATCTCAAGCGGGCAGTTTTTGAGGGTGCGGTTTTGCACCTGGCCATGATGATGGCGGATTTGGCCGAGCTTTCGGGAAGGCCTGCGCCAAAAACGGCTTCGGTTGCCGGAGGGGCGGCAGGCAGCGATC
>JAHZHM010000154.1 GCA_019420265.1 Clostridiales bacterium | reverse complement strand
CCCTGGGCTTCGATTCTGCTCGCCCGGATGTGCTGGCCGTGGCGCTCTATCAGGGAGAACGGATTGCCGCCTTGGCCGGGGCCAGCGCCGACTGCGCGCAGTTCTGGCAGATCGGCATCGATGTTCTTCCGGAGTTTGAGCGCCAGGGAATGGGAAAATATCTGGTTTCCCTGCTGCGCCAGGAGATCTCCCGCCGCGGCAAAATCCCCTATTACGGGACGTCCGAGGCCAACCTCGCCTCCCGGGGTATTGCCGCCGCCACCGGGTTCGTTCCCGTCTGGGCAGAAGCCGCCAGCAAAAAGCTGGAATAGCCGGATGCACCGCGCTGAGCGCCATTCTTCCGGCAGATTCAGCGAAAGATATGGCCATCTCAAATAAAGTTCGGTCGGAAAGCCTTTGGGCATTTCATGAGCGATGCCTTATCTCCTGCCAGAAAATTATTCCGCACCCAAGGCCATGTGCAAGATGCCGCATGGCTTTTTTGCGCGCGTATCTCCTCGCACTGCCCTTTTTCGCAACACAAAACGCCGCAGGGAAATTCCCTGCGGCGTTTTGCTGTTTGCTGGGCAAAACTACTCCTCTTGCCCCTCCAGCACAGCTTTGATCCGGCGCACGCCCGCCGAAGAGCTCTGCTCTTTTTTAATTTTGAAATGCCCCAGTTCGCCGGTATGCGAAGCGTGCGGGCCGCCGCAGATCTCTTTGCTCCAGCCCTCCACCGTGTATACCTTGACGACATCGCCGTATTTGGATTCAAAGATGCCCGTCGCGCCCTCCTGCTTTGCCTGCTCGACGCTCATCTCCTGGCAGACCACCGGCACATCCTCGCTGATGGCCTGGTTGACAAACGCCTCCACCTGCGCCAGCTCCTCTTTGGTGACCGGGCGGGGGAAGTTGAAATCGAAGCGCAGGCGCTCTGCCGTAATGTTGCTGCCGCGCTGCTGAATATCCGGAGAGAGAATCTTCTTGAGGCCGGCCAGCAGCAGGTGCGTCGCGGTATGCAGGCGTGCCGTCTGCACGCCGGTATCGGCCAGGCCGCCCTTAAAACGCTGCTCTGCGCCCGCATGGGAAAGCTCCTGATGCTTTTTGAATGCCGCCTCGTATCCTTCCCGATCCACCTGGAAACCGCGCTCTGCTGCCAGCTCCTCGGTAAATTCGATAGGGAAGCCGAAGGTATCATACAGGCGGAACGCGCTCTTGCCCGGGATGACCGGCTCTTTGAGATAAGTCGCCAGCTTCTCGAATTCCTTCATGCCCTGCTTGATGGTCTTCTGAAAGCGCTCCTCCTCCAAGTTCAGCTCAGAGAGGATGCGCTCCTGGTTGGCTTTCAGCTCCGGGTACACCTCGCCATACTGGCTGATCACCTGCTGCGCAATGAGGTGCAGCTTGCCTTCCTCAATGCCCAGGCGGCCTGCGAAGCGGATGGCCCGGCGAATGAGGCGGCGCAGGATATAGCCCTGATCCGTGTTGGAAGGCGTAATGCCCTTTTCGTCGCCCATCATGAACGTCGCGCAGCGAATATGGTCGGCCACGATGCGGAAGGCCCTGGTCGTCTCCTCGTCGCTGCCATACTCTTTGCCCGAAAGCTCGGCAATTTTGGCCAGAATGCCGCCAAATACATCCGTATCATAGACGGATTTTTTGCCCTGCAAAATGCAGATCGTCCGATCCAGCCCCATGCCTGTATCCACGTTTTTATGTGCCAGCGGCTCGAAAGTTCCGTCCTCTTTTTTGTTATACTGCATGAACACGTCGTTCCAGATCTCCAGATACTTGCCGCAGCTGCATGCCGGGCTGCAATCCGGCCCACAGGCAGGCTTGCCCGTATCGATGAACATCTCGGTATCCGGCCCGCAAGGCCCAGTTACGCCGGCCGGCCCCCACCAGTTGTGCTCTTTGGGCAGGAAGAAAATGTGATCCTCCTCGACGCCCTGCTCGCGCCAGTAGTTAAAAGACTCCTCATCTCTCGGAGCGTTTTCATCCCCGGCAAAGCAGGTGAAATACAGCTTTTCCTTGGGGATACCTAGCCACTGTTCGCCCGTCAGGAATTCAAAGCTCCAGGCGATCGCCTCTTTTTTGAAGTAGTCCCCCAGCGACCAGTTGCCCAGCATCTCAAAGAACGTGCAGTGCGAAGCATCGCCAACTTCATCGATATCTCCCGTGCGCACGCATTTCTGCACATCCGTCAGCCGCGTTCCGGCCGGGTGCTTTTCGCCCAGCAGATAGGGAACCAGCGGGTGCATGCCCGCGGTGGTGAAGAGCACAGTCGGGTCGTTTTCGGGGATGAGCGATGCCGACGGGATGACGGCATGGCCCTTGCTCTTAAAAAATTCCAGATACAGCTTTCTCAGCTCATTGCTCGTTAGTGTTTTCACGTTTCTTCTCCTATTTTTCCTGCGGTTCTGCCGCCAGTTTTACAATCGCGTTTGCCAGGATCTGCGTCAGATCCAAAAGCTCCTGCATCTCTAAAAATTCGTTGGGGCCGTGCTTGCCATTCTCCTTGCCCACAGGCAGCGGCCCAAATGCCACAGACTGCTCAAACGCCCGGGCATAAGTCGCCCCGGCCGTGCTCATGCACTCGGCCTTTTTGCCCGTGCAGTCCTCGTAAACCTCTTTTAGCGCAGAGACCAGTTCGCTCTCCTCCGGAACATAGTGCCAGGGCTGCGCCTGAATCTGCTCTACGCGCATCTGCTCGGCCTCAAAGGCCGCGCGCAGTTTTTGCTCAATTTCCTCTCCCTGCATGCAGATGGGATAGCGGCAATCCAGTGTGCCCCAGATTTCCTTGCCGTCAAACTTGAGCACGCCCAAATTGAGCGTCAGCAGGCCGGTCAGCTCGTCCTCGCCGGCAATGCCCAGCCGCGCACCGTCGTATTCCGTGCCCAAATGCTTGGCCAGGGAATAGACAAACTGCTCGGCCGCGCCATCCGCCAGCGGCAGCACATTGAGAAACGCCACCAGGAAGCTCAGCGCATTGATGCCCAGATGCGGCCGCGCGCCATGCGCCGCTTTGCCATAGGCCGTCACGCGGATATCGCCATCCTGCCCCGAAACTTCCAGCCGCGCATCTGCGCCCTCTGCAAAAACTTCTGCCATTTGCGCGATGATCCGAATCGGAGCGCCGCCCAAAACGCAGCTGGCCGCCGCCGGGACGACATTGGGGCGATCTCCCGCATCGATGCTTTTGATATAGACGGATTTTCCCTCTTGGATGGACGCCGGGCGGGAAAGCCGAAGCTCCAATAGCCCCTTTTCCCGATTGACGATGGGGAAGCCGCCGTCCGGAGAGATCACCAAATCTGGATCCGGCTCATGCTGCTTGAGATAGGCAATATCGCCCCAGCCGCTCTCCTCATCACAGCCAAAATAAATGCGAACTTTGCGTTTCAGCCGATATCCCGCTTCTTGCACCAGTTTCAGTGCATAGAGTGCGGCGATGGCGGGGCCTTTATCGTCCGCCGTGCCCCGGCCATAGAGCTTATCGCCTTTGATGCAAAGTGAAAAGGGCTCGCTCTCCCAGCCATCTCCCGCCGGGACGACATCCAGATGCGCCAGAATGCCCAGCGTCTGCTCGCCCTCTCCGGCCTGCGCATAGCCGATATATCCCTCCAGATTTTTCGCCTCAAAGCCCATGCCTTCGGCTTTTTCCAGCATATAGCAGAGCGCCGCATAAGGCCCGGCGCCAAACGGCTTTCCCGGCTCCGGCGCGCCTTTGAGGCTCTCTATGGCAACCAGGCCGCCCAAATCTGCGCACATCTGCCCTTTTATTTTTTCTATCGGAAACTCTATCATAACCATTCCCTCTTAGGCTCCCTCAAACGCCGCGGAAGCCATAGTTTCACATATTAAATAGTATATTATTTTGCCGGCAGGGTTGTCAACTGCTGATGAAAAGGGAATTTCCCCTTTATGTAGGAATTTGTCTGTTTATCCCGAATAATTATAACCACGAGAAGATGTCCTCCGCCACAATAGGCGGCAGGAGAGGAAGTTTTGCGTATTTGGCACGTTCCCATGCCGAGCGCGCAAACAATCATGGGGCAAAAGCCCATGAAACGCAGTATTTTGAGGGAGGTTGCAATGAGTCTACACGACGGCCATCGGGATAGAATGCGGGAGCGCTTTTTGCAGACAGGCTTTGAAGGAATGGAGGATCACGAGGCGTTGGAGCTCATCTTATACTATTTCTTTCCCCGCATCAACACCAATCCCATCGCGCACCGCCTCATCGAGACCTTCGGCTCTTTTTATGGCGTGCTCTCGGCAAACCCGCGGGATATTGAAAAAGTGGAAGGTATGGGTAAGAAATCCGCTGTGCTGCTGGGCGTCATCGCCGAAGCCGGGCGCAAATATTTCTCGGAATCCAAAAGCGCAAAGCGGCTTCCAACACTGCGCGCAGCGGCAGAGTATATCTGCCCGCTCATGTATGGCCTGTCAAACGAGCGGTTCTATCTTTTCTGCCTCAATTCCAATTTCACGCTGGTGCACCGCGAAAGAGTGGGCGAAGGCAGCATCGATAGTGTGCCCGTCTATACCCGGCGCATCGCGGAAATCGCGCTGCGGCATTCGGCCTCTTATGTCATCCTGTCGCATAATCACCCGGGCGGCGATCCTCGCCCCAGCAAGAAAGATATTTCCATCACCATGGAGATCATCAGCGCGCTTCGCCCGCTGGGCATCGGAATTTGCGATCATATCATCGTGGCCGATAAGGCCTACTATAGCTTTCTGGATAAGGGCAACCATATTCACACGCTGGAAAGCCGGGGCATGGCCGTCGCGGCGGAAGACAGCCTGAGCTATTTGCAGCTGATGTCGCCCGAAGAGGAAAATGCAGAAAAATAACGGCGATTTCATCTCAAAAAGGCAGCTCCGTCAAAATTTTATCCGTTCCTGATTAAAAAAGAGCAGGCAATCGCCTGCTCTTTTGCACCATTTCTGGTTACTTATTGGAATGTGCCTGCTCCACGGATTCGATCATCTTCTTCACCATGTAGCCGCCAACATAGCCTGCCTCTTTAGAAGTCAGGTCGCCATTATAACCCTTCTTCAGGTTGACGCCCAGCTCATTGGCAATCTCATATTTCATGTTATCCATCTTCTCGCGCGCCTGAGCCGTATTGTTTGCCAGGCGGTTGCTGTTGTTGCTAGCCATTGAAAGTTTACCTCCTTCTTTCAGATTTTAGGTTTTCTCAGGTTATTTGCCCTGATACTGTTCGATCATTCTCTTAACCATGTAGCCGCCGACAGTGCCGTTCTCTTTCGCTGTGAGATCGCCATTGTAGCCTTCTTTCAGGTTGATGCCCTGTTCGTTCGCGATTTCGTACTTCATCTGATTGAGCCACTCTTTCGCTTCCGGAACATTCGCACGGTTGCTGGAATTTCTAGCCATGATTTTCACCTCCGTATTAGAATTTGAGAGTTCATCTCCAAACAGCTTTCCTGCTGTGTAATCTTAATTTTCCCTTGCATCGGCAAAATAATCTGGTAAATTTTATAATTTCCATCTGCTTTGCCGCACTCTATCCAATTTTGATTACAAGCGCGGTCGCTCATGCTTTTTCCGCTCAGCACTTTTTTGGCGAATTGCCAATTTCAGCTGTCGGTGCTATTATGCCCGCAAAAAATGTTTCTATTTGCTTTTTTCGCGTCAATTTCTTCCAATTCCAGCTTTTTTCAATTTCAAATAAAAAGAAAGAAGGCGGCCGCCCCAAGGCGCGCCGCCCTCTTTTTCAATACTTTTCTATTTCTCCAGCTGCATTTCCATGCACTTCCATATTTGCCCCATGCAGAGATATTGCTCGACTTGCTCCAGGTGCACGTTCCGAAACCCGCAGGCTTCATAGCATCCAATCGCGGGCGCGTTATTCTCGAATACGCCCAAAGAAACTTTCTGCACGTTTAAAACATCAAACGCATATTGCACCGCCAGGCGAACCATTTGCTTTCCATAGCCCTTGCCGCGCTTTTGGTCGTCCACAATGACAAAACCCAGCCGCGCCTCGCTCTTATCTGCCTTGCGCGGGAAGCGCAGCGTAAAGTGCCCAATGACGCCAGCGCTATCCGCGGCCGTCATGCAGAAAATGCCGTCCTCTTTTTTTGCATTCTCGTAGTAGGCGTTGACATCTTCCGGGGCGATGGGATAGCTATCGTATCGATCCGCGCTCCATTGCCGGAAGGCAAATTCATCCTTCAGCCATGCCACGATGTGCCGCGCATCGCCCGGCTCATACGGCCTAAGCTGCAACGTCATTTTTCTCTATTCCTGAATGTAGACCCGCTTCATGACAATATCGTCGTAGGGGCGATCCGAATAGTCTGTAACGGCGTCTGCAATCTGATCCACCACTTCCATGCCCGAGATCACTTTGCCGAACGCCGCATACTGCCCATCCAGATAGGGGGCATCGGCGTGCATGATGAAGAACTGGCTGCCTGCGGAATCGGGATCCTGCGCCCGAGCCATGGAAATCACGCCGCGCACATGCTTGATGGGATTTTCCACGCCATTGGCGGCAAATTCACCTTTGATGTGATACCCTGGGCCGCCCATGCCCGTGCCGTCCGGGCAGCCGCCCTGGATCATAAAGCCGCTGATCACCCGGTGAAAGATAAG
>JAHZHM010000153.1 GCA_019420265.1 Clostridiales bacterium | reverse complement strand
TTCACATTAAGAATGAATGATGAAATATTTGATAAAATTGAAAAATTGGCAACAAAGGAACATCGTTCCATGACTAATTATATTGAATATGTTTTGTTGGAACACCTGAAGCGTTATGAGCAGGAACATGGTGAAATCAAAATTGATGATGAATAAAAAAGCGCAGATGCGCTTTTTTATTTTTCTAGTAATGTTGTGAAAATCCCATAATTTTACATTTCTGTTTTTTATTGTGAAGGGAGTATGAGGGGCGGTGCCCCTCATGTCCACCCAGGCCCTTTTTCCATCTGCCCGGCTGTGCTATAATAAAAAGCAAGACCAAAAAAGAGAGGTGAGCATATGCGCCTGCTAAACGACGTGCTGGAAGAAAAAATCAAAACGCTGCCCAGAAAGCCGGGCGTGTATCTCATGCGCGATGAAAAGGGAGAAGTGATCTACGTCGGCAAGGCCAAAGTGCTGAAAAACCGCGTCAGCCAGTATTTTGGCGCCAATGCCGTCAAAAATTCCAAAACCAACGCCATGGTCAATAAAATCGCGGATTTTGAATATATCATCACGGATAGCGAGAAGGAAGCGCTCATCTTGGAGTGCAACCTCATCAAGGAATACCAGCCGCACTATAATATCCTGCTGCGGGACGATAAGCACTATCCCTACGTCCGCATCGACCTCAAAAAAGACTACCCCAGAGTGGAGATCGTGCGCAAAGTCTCCCGGGATGGCGCAAAGTATTTCGGGCCGTATCTGGAAGCGTTCTCCGTGCGGGAAGTGCTGGATGGCGTGCATAAGCTGTTTCCGCTGCGCAGCTGCAAAAAAGAGATCACGGCCGGGGGCAGAAAAGAGCGCCCCTGCCTCAACTACCAGATGGGCCGCTGCTTCGCGCCCTGCGCGGGCAAAATTTCCCCAGAAGAATATCGCAAAATTGTGGATGAAGTCATCGAATTTCTCTCGGGCAAATATCGGCCGGTGGAAAAACAGCTCAAAGAGCAGATGTATGCCGCAAGCGAAGCGCTGGATTTTGAAAAAGCCGCGGCCTGCCGGGATAAGCTGAAAATTTTGGCGCGCATTACCGAGCGGCAAAAGGCGGGCTTCCCGGATCTCAACGATAAGGATATTTTTGCCGTGGCTATGGGCGAAAAGACGGCGGCCGTGCAGGCGTTTTTCGTGCGCAAAGGCAAGCTTTCGGGCGCGCAGCGCTTCTTTCTGGATGAGCCGGGGGATGAGGCCGAGATTTTGGAGAGCGTCTTAAAGCAGTTTTATATGGAAAAGCATACGGTGGCGCCCAAGGTCTATCTGAGCGCGCTGCCCGAAGATAGCGCGCTGCTGGCCGAATGGATGGCGGATATCGCCGGGCGCAAGGTGGAGCTGCTGGTGCCCCAGCGGGGGGACCATAAGCGGCTGCTGGATATGGCGCGGCATAACGCCGAGGAGGCCATCAAGCGCAAGGAGCAGGCCGAACGCCGAGCCTATGAGCGCAGCATCGGCGCGGCGACTGAGCTGGGGCAGGCGCTGGGCATCGGGTATGTGCGCCGGCTGGAATGCTACGATATTTCCAACACCCAGGGGACGGATTCCGTCGGCTCCATGGTGGTGTTTATCGACGGCAAGCCGGATAAGAAGGAATACCGCCGCTTCCGCATCAAAACCGTTCAGGGCGCCAACGACTTCGCCTCCATGGCCGAAGTGCTCACCCGCCGCCTGATGGAGGGGTTCCGCTCGGAAGATAAGGAGCATGGCTTTGGGGCCGTGCCGGATCTGATCATCGTGGATGGCGGCAAGGGGCAGCTCTCCTCGGCGGTGGAGGTGGTGGAGAGCCTGGGGCTGGAGGATACCATCCGGCTGGCCGGCTTGGCCAAGCGGGAGGAGGAGCTCTTCCTTCCGGGAGACCCGGAGCCCATCGTATTCGATAAAAACTCCCCGGTGCTGGGGCTGATTACGGCCATCCGGGATGAGGCGCACCGCTTTGCCATCACATACCATCGCTCTCTGCGGGAGGGCCGCACGCTGGCTTCCGAGCTGGATCGCATCCGGGGCATTGGCCCCAAGCGCAAGCAGGCGCTGATTGGGGTGTTTGGGGATTTGGAGGGCATCAAGCGGGCGACGGTGGATGAGCTGGCCGCGGTGCCCGGCGTGGATATCTCCACGGCGCGGGAGATCGTGAAATATTTCGCGCCGGTGGAAAAGGCGCATGAAAATGAGGGATAACAGAGAGGAGCGAGCAATGAAGAATATTTTGGCTGTGCTGGGCGGCGGCAGGAAGAATGGGAATACCGAGCAGCTTGTGGATGCCTTTCTTTCGGGGGCAGAAGCTGCCGGGCATCATGTGGAAAAGCTCTCTTTGATGCGCATGGAGGTGAAGGGCTGCACTGGCTGCAACGCCTGCCGCTATGGCAAGCCCTGCGTGCAGAAGGACGATTTTCATAGCCTGATTCCCAAAATCGAGGCGGCGGATTTGCTGGTTTTTGCTTCGCCGCTGTATTTCTGGACGATTTCCTCCCGGCTCAAAGCCTTTATCGAGCGGTTCTACTGCCTCGCGCAGGAGGATGCAAACCCGCCGCTGGGCCGCTATGAGAAATACTCCGTCAAAGATAGCGCCCTGCTCATGACCGCCGCCGATGATCTGTTCTGGACTTTTGAACAGGCCAGCGCCTATTATCGCTTTGCAGTCGTCAATTATCTTGGTTTTTGCGATAAGGGGATGCTGTTGGCCGGCGGATGCGGCGATACCAACGGCAGGCCGCAAATTGCGCAGACGGGGCATCTTGCCCGCGCCTATGAATTTGGGCGCTCGGTTTATCCGCAGGAGGCAGAGAAGGAGAGCAGGAGCGATGTTTAGCCAAAAGACACTGGAATTTTTATCTGAAAACCGGCGGCGCAACAGCCGGGAGTGGTTTCATGCGCATAACGCGGAATACCGCGCCTATGTCATAGAGCCGTTTTGCCAGCTGGTGAGCTATCTGGCGCCCCAGGCGCTGGAGATAGACAGCCAGATTGTAGCGCTGCCCCGGGTGGATAAGACTATCAGCCGCATCTGGCGGGATACCCGCTATTCCCACGATAAATCGCTGTACCGGGAGAATATGTGGCTCATTTTCCGGCGCTTCCGCATGCACGAGCCGGGCTGGCCGGGGCTGTATTTTGAATTGAGCCCGGAAGGGTTTTCCTATGGATGCGGGTTTTATAAGGCCGTGCCCGGGTTTATGGAAACTGTGCGGCAGATGATTTTGGAAAAAGAGCCTTTGGCGGAAAAGGCGCTGGCGGCTTTTGCCGGGCAGGATCAGTTTCAGCTGCATGGCGAAAAGCTGAAGCGCCCGCGTTATGGGGGCGAGCCGCCCGAGCGGCAGGAATGGCTGAACCGGCGCACGATCAGCGTCACGGCCGAAAGCGTGGATTTTGATTTGCTGTTTTCGCCGAATCTGGCCGAGACCGTCCGCCAGGGCTATGAGATGCTGGCGCCCATCTACGCTTTTTTGCTGGAGGCGTCGCTCAAAACACAGCAAAAAAATGCGCCGTACACCTTCTATGAGGGCGGCGGAAAGGTATTTGAATTTTAAGGGGGAGCAATATGGAACAAACGCTTTTGCATATCTGCTGCGCGCCCTGCTCGATTATGTGCATCGATAGCTTGCGCGGCGAGGGGATAGAGCCGGTGGGCTATTGGTTTAACCCCAACATTCACCCCAAAAAGGAGTATAAAAACCGCAAAAATACGCTGGAGGAATATGCTAGAAGCATCGATTTGCGGCTGATTTTGGAGGGAGATTACGGCCTGCGGGAGTTCTTGATGGCCACCTATCCGAATTTCGATCACCGCTGCGCCTATTGCTATGAATCCCGCCTGTTTGCCGCGGCAAAATACGCGGCGGAGCACGGCTTTGCTTCCTTTTCCACGACGCTGCTCATCAGCCCCTATCAGAATCACGAACTGCTGCGGCAGACGGGGGAGCGGGCCGCCGAGCAGTACGGCGTCTCCTTTCTCTATCGGGATTTCCGGCCATATTTCAAGGAAGGCCAGCAAAGGGCGCGGGAGATGGAGCTGTATATGCAAAAATACTGCGGCTGCATTTTCAGCGAGGAAGAGCGCTATACCAAAAAGAAGCGCAGCCAGCCGGCGGCAGGGGAATAAAAAAAGCGCTGAAAAGCGCTTTTTTTGATGGGAAAAACGGCTATTGCGCGCTGGAAGAATAGAAGCGCTTTTTGATGGCCTCTCGCTCCAGGTTCATATCCCGATGCTCGATAAAGACCTTATGCCCAAGCTGTTCCAGGCGCTGATAGAGTTCCTGGCCGATGGCGACGCTGCGGTGCATTCCGCCTGTGCAGCCGATGCCGATGGTGAGCTGCCGCTTATCCTGCTCCAAGTAGTGCGGAAGCAAGTGTGTTACCAGATCGATGGTGGTTTTTAAAAAGTATTCGGCTTCCGGAAAGGAGAGGACATAGCTGCTTACATCTTTTTCCAGCCCGGAAGAGCGCCGAAGCCGCTCGATATAGAATGGGTTGGGCAGAAAGCGCATGTCGAAAACCAGGTCTGCATCGATGGGGATGCCTCGCTTATAGCCGAAGGTGACGACGGAAACGGGCAGGCGGCTATCGAAGCTCTGGCTGTATTTCTGCTCCAGAACATCCGCCAGTTTGCGGGCGTTGTAGGTTGTGGTATCCAGCACCGTGTTGGCCATATCCTTGATGCGCTGAAGCTTGTCCCGCTCGACGAAAATGCCGGACAGCACATTGCCGCTGCCCGAGACGGGGTGCACGCGCCTGGTCTGGTTGAACCGGCCGACCAACGCCGCATCCGAGGCATCTAAGAACAGGATGTCCAGCTCCAGATCCATTTTTTTCAGCTCGTCAATGGCGGCGTAGATGGTATCGAACATATCGCCCATGCGCATATCCGCCACAACTGCGACGTTTTTAGGCGCATCCACGGAGCGCGCCAGGCAGAGCCGGGCAAAAGCCGGAATGAGCGCGGGCGGAATGTTATCCGCGCAAAAATATCCCATATCTTCGAATGTCTTGAGGGCGGAAGAGCGCCCTGCGCCCGAAAGCCCGGTGATGATAGTGAATCTCATAAGCTGCTCCTTTCTTTTGTTTTAATCTTCGCCCAAAATCAGAACTTCCGGCTCCAGCCAGATGCCGCTTTGCGCCAAGACGCATTCCTGCACATGGCGGATGAGCGCCAGAATATCCGCTGCGCTGCCGCCCCGATTGACGACAAACCCCGCATGCTTTTCCGAAACCTGTGCTCCGCCGATGCAGAAGCCCTTGAGCCCGGCGGCCTCGATGAGCGCGCCGGCATAGTGTCCGGCCGGGCGCTTAAAGGTGCTGCCTGCGCTGGGCAGATCCAAAGGCTGTTTCTCTCGGCGGCGGGCGCCAAGCTCGCGCAGATATTCGCGCGCAGCGGCGGTATCGCCTGGCTCCAGGCAAAAACGGCCTTCCAAAGCCAAGGCGCCGTTTTCCATCAAAGCGCTGTGCCGATAGGAGAGCGCCAGCGCTTCCCTGGGCATCTGCACGATTTCTAAATCTGCCGTGAGCACAAGCGCGCTGTGCAGCACCTGGCTCAGCTCTCCGCCATACGCGCCGGCGTTCATATAGATGCCGCCGCCCACGCTGCCCGGAATGCCGCCGGCAAATTCCATGCCCACAAGCCCGGCTCCCAGCGCGGCGTTTACCACAGCCGCAAGCTTGGCCCCTGCCTGGGCAACGACCATGTTGCCCCCTATTTGAATTTGAGAAAACTCTGAACCAAGGCGCAGCACCACCCCGCGGATACCGCCATCCCGAACAAGCACATTGCTGCCGTTGCCCAGCAGCGTGACGGGCGCTCCCTCCTGTCGGCACATCTGCAAAACGGCCCGAATCTGCTCTGCGCTTTTCGGGCTGATGAGCAGATCCGCCGGCCCGCCCACGCGAAACGTCGTGTACTCCCGCATGGGAGCGTTGGCCAGATAGGGGATGCCCTGTTGCTCTGCCCATTTAATTAGTGTTTGAAGTTGCTCTTTTTTCATACCTCTATTCTACACGAATCCTTTCCGGACAACAAGCGCCCAGGCGAAATTTCGCCAATGCCAGAGCCAGCTATTCAAAGGCTTTGGGAATGATAGCGGAGGTGGCCAGCCGCTCATATTCCTCGAGATAGAGCGTCTGCCCCTCATAGACGCTCTCCAGCTGTACGGCGGGCAGCATTTTCAGGTTCTCCAGCCCTTTTTGTGCCTTGCGCCGCAGCAAGGAGGCGGCAAAATTTTGGCACATGGCCTGTTTGGCGGAATCCTGCGTTTGGCAGACGCCCACCAACTGCACGAGGTCCGTATAGTCGGAAAAAGTCAGGGTTGTAAGACTGAGGGAATTTGCGCGCTGATCCAGCAGCAACTTCTCGTAATCCGCAGCCGGCGCCAGCAGCAGCGCCGCCTTGCCTTTGAGAAAGCGATCCGTCCCATCGGTGGAAAAAGAGGCAGGATCGGGCGCATAATCTGCCGGAGGCCCGCCGATTAGAAAGTTATTTTCCCCCTCTTCCCGGAAATACTCCAGCGTCTTGAGCGGGGCAAGCCCATAGGTATTGCAGAGGCTGAGAATCTCGGCATCCTCTTCCTTCCAGTTTTGCTCGGCGTGGTAGACTAGGTAGTTAAAATTGGCCCTGGGCAAACCGGTGCCGATGGGCAGCGAAGCGCCGGAGGAGAAATAGATCTCCTGATTGACGGTAATGGTATAAAACCCCATCATATACGGATAGGCCAGGAAGTGATCGCCCTTTTTGCCAGTCTCGGCAAGGGTGGGAAGGAGCGCCTCTTCGGGCTCTTCCAGCCTGGATAGCAGATGCTCCAGCGGAAAGCCCAGAGGGAAAGAGAAAATATCCGGCCGCTCGCCCGCTGCCAGGCGCTGTTCCGCTTCTTCCGGTGTCATGCCGACAACGGTAATAAAAACGTAAGGGTTGTTTTTTTCAAACTCGGCGGCCCGGCTTTTCAGATAGGAAACGCCGCTCTCTCCGCCCGTCTTAAACGAGACAATATGCCAGATCTCCAAGGAGCCGGTATACTGATTGGCGAGCTTCTCTGCCCGCATAGTATAGACATTTTTATGAATGCCGCCGGCGATAAAAGCCGGGGCCATCAGCAAAAACGCGATGCTCAAAATACAGATGACAAGAGAAAAGAATTTTTTCAAGGCCGCGCCTCCCGGATAGGTTTCTTATTCACTATATTCGCGCTCCAAGCGGTTTATTAGTTTGCGCGGCGGTTGACAAAGCAGGGAAAGGTGGGATAGAATGCGAATATGAAAAGCCTAGTCATCGCCGCTCCCGGCGAGCTTCAAAACACCATAGATGCAGCGCTCTTAGCTGCCGGCGCAGGAGAGAGCATGCAGATCAAAACCGTCGCTTCGGCCCAGGAAAGCCTGGAAGAGGCAGGATTTGTGCTGCTTGTGAGCGGAAGATGCACGGATGCCCAGCTGCTTTTTCTCAAAAGCCTAGGGGAGAGAGGCATCGCCAGCGCGCTTTTGACCACCCGATCGGAGGCGCCGCGGGCAGAGCAGCAGCTTCTGGCATCGCGCTGTCTGGTGCTATGCGCGCCGCTTTCCAGCAAAGAGCTGGCGATGGGGATCCGCATGGCGCTCAGCGTTTCGCATAAATTTACTGCGCTGCAAAAGCAAAATGAGCAGCTGCGCCAGCGTCTGGAGGATTTCAAGCTCATCGATCGGGCAAAATGCTGCCTGGTGGCGGTTTTGGGCATGGATGAGGAGCGGGCGCATCGCTATATTCAAAAGCGTGCCATGGATATGCGGCTTTCTCAGCGGGAGATCGCAGAGGATATTCTAAAAACTTACGAAACGCACGAGGCATATCTCTCGGAGTTTTGAGCACCAAGATAGAAAGGAAATATGAAAGTGGAAATTAGAAAAGCGAAGCTAGAAGATTTAAAGGAAATTTGCAGCATGGGCTATCAGCTCTCGCTGGATATGTCGGCATTGGAGCCGGAGTATTTCGCTGTTGCGCAGCAGAGGGAAGCGCCCATGCGAGAGGCGATTTTGGAAGAGACCAAGGATATTTTTCTGGCGGATCTGGATGGGAAGATTGTGGGGTTTGCCTGTGTTTGGGAATGCGAGACAAAAGCAGAAGAAAACTACCTGGTGCCCGGAAAATTTGCCTATTTGAGCGACCTGGTTTTGCT
The DNA here is from genome assembly GCA_019420265.1 of Clostridiales bacterium. Lineage (GTDB taxonomy): Bacteria > Bacillota > Clostridia > Christensenellales > Christensenellaceae > QANA01. The sequence goes on along the minus strand of JAHZHM010000153.1, from coordinate 119 downwards.
TCCGGAGAGCAGAGGCAGGGGAATTGGCGGCGCGCTGCTGGATGCCTGCAAGAATTGGGCAAGGCAGCGGGGCATTTCCCGCATGAAGCTGGACTCCCTGTGCAAAAACGAGGTTGCCA
>JAHZHM010000152.1:639-3953 GCA_019420265.1 Clostridiales bacterium | reverse complement strand
CATTTTCATATCCTAGTAATGGGGGTATGGGGGCTTTGCCCCCATGATTAAGAACAGCCCTTGACCTTCCGCCCCATGGCTAAGACCGGCCCTTGACCTTTTAGCCCTTCATCTTGGCGTAGCTGACCTCGTTTGCAAGCTCGCCCTTCTCGAAGAAATCCGAGATGTTCTGCAGCGTAACCTTGGCGATGTTGTTCAGCGCCTCCTGCGTCAGAAACGCCTGATGCGACGTGATGAGCACGTTGGGCATGGTGATGAGCCGGGCCAGCGTGTCGTCCTCCACGATGTGGCCGGAGTAATCCTCGAAAAACAGATCCGATTCCTCCTCGTAAACATCCAGGCAGGCCGCACCCACATGGCGGTCTTTGATGGCCGAAAGCAGCGCCTCGGCATCGATGAGCGCGCCCCGGGAGGTGTTGATGAGAAAAACGCCCTTCTTCATCTGCCCAATAGCCGCGGCATCGATGATGTGGTCTGTCTGCGGGGTCAGCGGGCAGTGCAGAGAGATGATGTCGCTCTTTTCAAAAAGCTCGGCCAGCGGCACATAGCAGATGTCGCTATCCTGCGCGGGGTAGGGGTCGTAGGCCAGAACCTGCATGCCAAAGCCCCGGCAGATATCGATAAAGCATCGGCCGATTTTGCCCGTGCCGATGACGCCCACCGTCTTGCCGTAGAGGTCGAAGCCCGTCAGCCCGGAAAGGCTGAAGTTGAAATCCTTGGTGCGGTTATAGGCCTTATGGATGCGGCGCACAGACGCCAGCAGCATGGCCATGGCGTGCTCGGCCACGGCATGCGGGGAATACGCCGGGACGCGCGCGATGGGGATTTGCCCGCTGGCGGCCCTCAGATCCACATTGTTAAACCCGGCGCAGCGCAGGGCCAGCAGCCGCACGCCGCACTCTTTCAGCTTTCCGATGACTTCGGCGCTGAGGTCGTCGTTGACGAAGGTGATGGTGGCATCGTAGCCCCGGGCAAGATCCGCCGTATCCGGCCCGAGTTTGGTCTCGAAATATTTGATGCTGATGCCCGCCTCCTCTGCCAGGGGCGCAAAGGACTCTTTATCAAAGGATTTTGTATCGAACATTGCCGCTTTGATCATGTGTTTACCTCTTTCTTTTGCTTTTTGGCGTTAGGCTCTGCAAAAATGGAAATTTTATGCGCGGGGAAGGGCATCGTGGGAGCAAGGCTCGCCGTTTTAAGGTCAAGGGCCAGTCTTAGACATGGGGGCACAGCTCCCATACCCCTTTGCTAGGGATGAGAATGGGGTAGTGCGGAGCCGGCAGGGTTTGCCGCACCGTCCAAAGGGCCAATGGTAGCCACGGGGCATAGCTCGCCCTCTTAAGGTCAAGGGCCGGTCTTAGACATGGGGGCACAGCCCCCATACCCCCTCACTATGAGAATAGGGTAGTGCGGGAAAACGCGCGTGCGGTGGGCAGGGAATGGGGGAGCATGCGCCGGCTGGCAAAGTGATTGCCAGCGACGTGTGCGAAACTGACAGGCTCCACAATCCTGCCATTCGGGTGCGTGTGCCCTCCGCAGGAGCGGCTGGCAGAGCCTATTTGAGCATGCGCCTGCTGGCAGGCTAATTGCCAACGGTGCGTGCAGAACTGGCAGATTTCGCCACCCTTTCATTCGGGTGTGAATAACAGGCTCTACCGCTCTATTATTCGAGCGAAAAAGCAATCCAAAAATCCTATGCGACAAAATGGCACATTCTCTTCCGCCGCCCATTTATCATAATAAAGTAATGGGGGATGGGGGCCTGCCCCCATGTTCACCATTGGCCCTTGACCTTTGCGGGCAGATCATGCGCCGGCTGGCAGGCTAATTGTCAGCGGCGCGTGCGGAACTGCCAGGCTCCACAATCCCGCCATTCGGGTGCAGTGTGCCCTGCGCAGGAGCGGCGGGCAGAGCCTGTGCGAGCATGCGCTGACTGACAGGCTAATTGTCAGCGGCGCGTGCGGAACTGCCAGGCTCCACAATCCCGCCAATCGGGTATTGCCGTCCGCCAGGACTACCGGATGAAGTTGGTGCGGCAGAAGGGCTCTTTTTCAGGAATGCCAAACTCCTGCTTGCCAAGCGCGATGCTCTTCATGAGAAACGCCATGTTGCGGGCCAGCGTGCGCATGATTTGCAAGCCCTCGCCATCCTGCAATGCCTCTCCCGGCTCGCCGCCGTGGATGCTGTTCCAATACTGGCTGGAGGCCACGGGCATGCCCGAAATCGTAAAGAACTTGTTCAGCTCATCGAAGGTGGAAGAGAGGCCGCCCCGGCGCGCTGCCACCACGCTGGCGCCGACTTTCATGCTCTTATCAAAGCTGGTGCTGTAGAAAAGCCGGGCCAGCAGGGCGACGAGCGTCGCGTTGGCAGAGGCGTAGTAGACCGGGCTGCCCACGACCAAGCCATCGCAAGCCTCAAATTTGGGAGCAATTTCGTTGACCAGGTCGTCGAACACGCATTTGCCCGTCTTTTTGCAGGACATGCAGGCAATACAGCCGCGGATATCCTTCTGGCCGATGTGCAAAAGTTCGGTTTCGATGCCCTCCTGCGCAAAAATCTGCTCCATCTCGTGCAGGGCGATGCTCGTGTTGCCCTTTGCCCGGGGGCTGCCGTTTAACATTAAAACTTTCATGCTTGGTTCCTTTCCAAGGCCGCGCGGCCTTTTTGCTCATTACATTTTTATTGTAACACTTAGAGTGCACTCCACGTCAAGCTTTCTATACCCGAACTCCTGCGGAGGGCGCACCCGAATGGCGGGGTGGTGGAGCCTGTCAGTTCTGCACGCGACGCCGGCGGTTGGTTTGCCAGTCGGCACATGCTCGCACAGGCCCTGCCCACCGCACGAACTCTCTCCCCGCACTACCCCATTCTCATAGTAAAGGGGGTATGGGGGCTCTGCCCCCATGGTTAAGACTGGCCCTTGCCCTTTCCCCCGGCCTTCCGCTATGCCTGATGCATATACACCCTGGCCAGGCCGCCCTGCTCCTCCCTGGCCATGCAGAGAAACTCCCAGCCGTAGCGCTCGTAAAAACTCGTGTGGTCTGTCAATAGGTAGAGCCGGGAAATGCCCTGCGCCTTCATATCTGCGCAGACGTATTCCAGCAGCGCCCCGGCAATGCCCTGGCAGCGCGCCCGCTCCTCCACATAAACCGCGCAAACATTGGGTGCCAGATCCACTCTATCGTGAAAATCATTCTGGATGACGCCCAGCCCGCCGACAATCTGCTCCCCCTCCAGCGCCAAATACCAGGCAGGAACCGGCCCGCTCTGCGCCAGGCACTCCTCCATGCTCTGCAAATACGCCTCCAGCGGAA
>JAHZHM010000152.1:0-629 GCA_019420265.1 Clostridiales bacterium | reverse complement strand
TTTCATGGAACCAGCCGGCGGCCTGCTCCTTTTTTTGGGGCGCATCCGCCAGCCGCACAATGCGAATCTCCATCTTTTTCCTCCGTTCTCTTTTTTTAAGGATACCACAGCCAGACGGGTGAATCAATCTGGCGTGCCTGCAATCAGTCCGGCGCGGCTTCCACCAGGGGCGCGGCCTCTAGAATTTCGGCGGGAGATTGGCAAAACGAAAAAACTCGAAACCCGCCGCCTATCAAGGCAGGGGGGAACATCTTTTCGTTCTCACAAAAATTTCTTTTACCCTATTGACTTAGTAGGTAAATAGCAGTATAATTCTACCAAGTTAAAAGGTAGGTGAAAGCAAATGCAATTTCTTTTCCACTCCTGCGGAGGGCGCACCACACCCGAATGGAAGGAATGTGGAACCTGTCAGCCCTGCACGCGATGTTGACAGTCAGCTTGCCAGTCAGCACATGCTCACACAGGCTCTGCTAACCGCTTTTGCAAAGGGTGGCACCCGAATGGCAGGACAGCGGAGTCTGTCAGCCCTGCACGCGATGTTGACAGTCAGCTTGCCAGAGAGCGCATGCTCTCCCATTCTCTGCCCGCCGCGCGAGATTTCTCTTCGCACCATTCCACTATAATAGTGA
>JAHZHM010000151.1:12219-13380 GCA_019420265.1 Clostridiales bacterium | reverse complement strand
CTCCATGCCCAGCTATATCGGCGGCGATGTGAATATCGCAGGCATCAAGTGGGCGGCGGAATCCAAGAAGAACGCCACCATCCCCGGCATTCCCTACGGCATCGATATCTCTATCTTGAGCGATCCTGAGACGGTGCTCCCGTTCTGCATTTTGGACGGCACGCTGATCACCGCAATGCGCACTTCCGCAGTCGGTGGTGTGCTGGCCAAATACACAGCGCCTTCCAATACCGAGACGGCGACGCTGGTGGGCGCGGGCGTAATCGGCCGCACCATGCTCTCCGCGCTGCATGAAGCGCTGCCGCAGATCAAGACGATGTATCTGGCGGATTTGGAAATCGCCAAGGCAGAGGAGCTTGCGAAAGAGTACAGCGATAGCCTGGGCGTCGAGATCATCCCGACGACAGATGCCAAAGCTGCAGCGCTCAAATCTCAGCTCATCGTGGGCGAGACGACTGCCCGCACGCCGATTATCGATAAATCCTGGCTGACGCCTGGCTGCGGCCTGGTTACCATGCACACGGCTGAAGTGAGCGACGAGGTGATTCTGGCGGCAGAGAATATTGCGGCAGACTACTGGACGCAGATGAGAACGCATGCCAACCCGCTTGCTCGGCTGAGCCAGGAAGGCAAGCTGGATGAGAGCGAAATCATCGATTTGTGCGAATTGGTGCTGGGCAAGAAGAAGCTGCGCACCAGCGACGATCAGTTCGTCATGTCCGCATCCCTGGGCCTGGGCGCGCTGGATATCATGATCGGCTATCAGATGTATCTGAATGCGAGCAAGATGGGCATCGGTACCAAGGTTGCGCTTTGGGATAAGCCCCTTTGGGAATAAAAAGAATACGATAAAAAACGAGGAGAGTAGAGTAAAATGAAAAAGATTTTAGCACTGATTATGGCAGCGTTGGTTCTCATGAGCTGCGCCGCTTGCGGGAAAAAAGAAGAGAAATCCAAACTTGAGGAAATTAAAGAGTCGGGCAAGCTGGTTGTCGGCACTTCGGCAGACTATCCTCCCTTTGAGTTCCACATGGAGATCGATGGCAAAGATACCATCGTCGGCCTGGATATCGCAATGTGCCAGTATATCGCGGATGATCTCGGCGGAGAGCTGGAGATTGTGGATATGGCGTTTGATAACCTGGTCATGAGCCGGGAAAA
>JAHZHM010000151.1:8385-12209 GCA_019420265.1 Clostridiales bacterium | reverse complement strand
GTGCCAGCATGAGCAAGGACGAGAAGAGCGAAAAGGCCGTCGATTTTACGGATGTCATCTATTATACGGATACAGTTCTGGTTACCAAGAAGGAAAATGCCGATAAGTTCAAATCCACCGAGGATCTGAAGGGGCACAAGATTGGCGCGCAGAAGGGCACTTCGCAAATGGATAAGGCAGTGGAATATGTCGGCGAAGAGAATGCGGTCGGCCTGGCAAAGCAGCAGGATTTGATGCTGGAAGTGCAGAACGGCAAAATCGACGGAACGCTGATCGAGGCGCTGGTGGCAGATGCGTATGTGGCGGCAAACCCGGATTTGGTTGTCTGCAACATCGGTGTTGCGCGGACAGAATACAGCGGCATCCGCATCGCTGTGCAGAAGGGTGATGAGGAACTGCTCGAGTATCTCAATGGCATAATCGCAGAGATGCAGGAGAAAGACCTGATTTCCAAGTACACCTTGGAAGCGCAGAAACTGGCTGGTGTAGAGTAAGGAGAAGACGATGCCGCAGCTAAGCAAACGTGTCGATACATTTACAGATTCCGTCATCCGCAGGATGACACGTATCAGCGATGCGAGAGAGGGGAGCATCAACCTTTCGCAGGGGTTCCCGGATTTCGATCCGCCCCAGGCGCTGCTGGACGCCCTGGCCAAAATGGCGGGGGGCGGAGAGCAGCACCAGTATTCCATCACCTTTGGTTCGGAAAATCTGCGCAGCTGCATCGCAAAAAAATACTCGCCGATATTCGGCTATGAGATCGATCCCGAAACAGAGATCGTCGTAACCTGCGGCTCGACCGAGGCCATGATGGCTGCGATGATGACAATTTGCAATCCTGGCGATAAGGTGATCGTATTCAGCCCGTTTTATGAAAACTATGGTGCGGATGCGATTTTGAGCGGGGCAGATCCCATCTATGTTCCGCTCAACCCGCCGGAATTCGGTTTTGATCCGAGCGCGCTGGAGGCCGCATTCGCCCAGGGGGCTAAGGCCATCATCGTGTGCAACCCTTCCAATCCCTGCGGCAAAGTGTTCAGCCGGGAGGAACTGGAATACATTTTGGAGCTGGCTGAAAAGTACGATGCTTTTGTCATCACGGATGAAGTGTATGAGCATATCGTGTTCCCGCCCTATCAGCATATCGCGGCTGCATCTCTGCCCGGCGGCAGAGAGCGGGTCATCACCTGCAACTCGCTTTCCAAGACCTTTTCCATCACGGGATGGCGCCTGGGTTTCATGATCGCCCGGGCAGATGTGGCGGAGAATGTGAAAAAAGTGCATGACTTTTTGACGGTAGGCGCGCCCGCGCCTCTGCAGGAAGCCGCCTGTGCAGGGTTTGCCCTCGGGCAGGACTACTACGATGAGCTGGCGGAGACATATGGCAAAAAGCGCAAACTTTTTATGGATGGGCTGGATGCCATCGGGCTCAAGCATACCGTTCCCCAGGGCTCGTATTTCATCATGGTGGATATTTCGGATTTCCTGAAGCTGGAGAAATTCCGCGGTTGGACGGATTTGCAGTTCTGCGAGTGGATGGTGGAGGAAGTCGGCGTGGCGGCGGTGCCCGGATCGAGCTTTTTCCGCGAACCAATCAACAATTTGATTCGCCTGCACTTTGCTCGGAGCGAGGATTCTCTGCGCGAGGCGCTCAGCCGGCTGGCAAAACTGGCGGATTATCTCAAGGCATAAGGATGTCATTGCAAAAAGGGGCGTGCCAAATAAAGGCGCGCTCTTTTTATGCAAAAAAACTTGAAAAACGATGGAAAAAACAAGGCGAATCTGATAAAATATAACCATAAGAAGATATCTCCGCCACGAAGGCGGAGGGATGTCTCAGTCTTTCAATAGGAGAGTGCCAATCTCCCGCTGAAATTCTAAGGTGCTGGCGCTCCTGCCCAGTATGAATGATGGGGCTGCCCCATTATTGCGCATAGAAGATAACTGCAAGAGGGCAGAAGCAAAACAAAGGTGACTTCCGGGGCAAAAGCCCTTGACATTGCCTAAGAGAAGTGATATGATAGCTTCGTTAAGCAGAAACTACCCGTTTCTCACCTGCCGGCAAAGGCCAGGCATGGTTCTTTAGAAAGAATGTCGCTGCGGGTAGAATTTGCCCGCAGTTTTTTTGTTGCAAAGCGCATCAAGGCGCAGGGAGAGAAGGAGGGAATTTTCATAGCTAACGATCTACTCATTAATGAACAGATCCGCGACCGCGAGGTGCGCGTGATTGGAGAAAAGGGCGATCAGCTGGGCATTTTGGAGATTGCGGCAGCGCAGAAGCTGGCAGATGAAGCCGGGCTGGATCTCGTCAATATTTCCCCCAAAGCGGTGCCGCCGGTTTGCAAAATTATGGATTATGGCAAATACCGCTTTGAGCAGGGCAAGAAGCAAAAGGAAGCCAAGAAAAACCAGAAGACCACAACCCTTAAGGAGATGCGTCTTTCCGCCACCATTGATACCCATGATATGGAAGTCAAGGCGAAAAACGTCGCAAAATTCCTTGCGGGAGGAGATAAGGTAAAAGTATCAATCCGTTTCCGGGGCAGACAGCTCAGCCATACGGAAAATGGGCTCACTGTAATGAATACGTTTTTGCAGATGCTGGGCGACAAGGTTGCCGTCGAAAAGCCGGCCAAAATGGAAGGCCGCAGCATGTTCATGATACTTGCACCAAAGAATTAACCTAGAGAGGAGGGCATTTCGATGCCAAAAATGAAAACTCACAGAGGCGCCGCAAAGCGTTTCAACGTTACCAAAAGCGGCCGGATCAAAAGAAGCCAGACAAACAAACGCCACCTTCTGAACGGGAAAACCACGAAGCGCAAAAGAAGCCTGAGAAAGGGCGTCTATATGGTCGAGGCTGGCGAGAAGAATATGAGGGAGCTGCTTCCCTATAGCTAGGCTCGCAGCTTTGGAAAACGTGATTTAGGAGGAATTTTACTATGGCAAGAATTAAGAGAGCCGTAAACGGCCATAAAAAACGCAGAAAAGTATTTAAAGCAGCCAAGGGATACTATGGCGCAAGACATAGACAGTACCGCACGGCAAAACAGGCGGTCATGAAATCCAACTGGTATGCATACCGCGGCAGAAAGCAGAAGAAGCGCGATTTCCGCTCTTTGTGGATCACCAGAATCAATGCGGCTGCGCGCATCAATGGCCTGAGCTACTCCAAGATGATCAATGGCCTGAAGCTTGCGGGAATCGAAGTGAACCGCAAAATGCTGGCAGAGCTTGCAGTGAATGACGCTGCAGCGTTTGCACAGCTGGCTGAAGTTGCCAAGAGCAAGCTGGCATAACAAAACCGGAGGGAGCTTTCCCTCCGATTTTTTATGGGCAGGAGAACAGAAAAAAAGGAGCGGCAGGGTGGAACAGATCACCAGCACGAAAAATGAATATATCAAATTGCTGCGCAGCCTGAAGCAAAAAAAGGGCCGGGAGGAGACGGGGCTGTTCCTGGCGGAGAGCGATAAATGCGCTGCTGAGGCGCTGCGCTATGCCAAGGTGCAAACGCTGCTCACAACGCTGCCCGAGCACCCGCTGGCAAGACAGGCGGAGCAGAGCAATGCGCGGGTAGTGCTGGTTTCTCAGGCGGTGATGGAGGCGGTTTCGGATGTCAAGACGCCGCAGAGCGTGATGGCCGTCGTTCAAAAACAGCAGGGCAGTTTGCCGCAAAAGGGGCTGTTTGTGGCACTGGAAGACGTCGCGGATCCGCAAAATGTCGGGACGATTCTGCGCACGGCGGATGCCGTTGGGGCGGCAGGCGTGCTGCTTTCCGGCAAATGCGCGGATTATACTTCCCCTAAAGCTGTGCGCGCGGCGAT
>JAHZHM010000151.1:0-8354 GCA_019420265.1 Clostridiales bacterium | reverse complement strand
AGGCAGGTGTGCGCCTGCTGGGCGGGCATCTGAAAGGCGTGGAGGCCATGCCGGGCGAGAGGGAAAACCTCTGCGTCATCATTGGCAACGAGGCCAGGGGCATGAGCGAAAGCGCCGCGCAGCTCTGCGATTATCTGGTGAAAATCCCCATCTATGGCAAGGCCGAGAGCTTGAATGCGGCAGTGGCCGCGGGAGTTTTGCTCTATCGGTGCAAAGAGGGAAGATAGCAGGGCGAAATTCGCAAAACCCCTTGCAGGAACAAATTCCATGTGCTAGAATGAAACAAAAGAAATGCAAAGACGAGGCAAAGTATGCCAGAGCCCGGCAAAAGAGAGCATCCGCCACCGGCTGAAAGCGGAAGCAAACCACTGGCAGAAATTTCACCTTCGAGCAGCGCTGCTGATAAGTAGGCCGCGCCGGTTTCAAACCGTTACCATGAAAGAGGCCAAGAAATTGGTGAATTCGGGTGGTACCGCGGAGTATGAGCTTCGCCCTGTAGGGGGGCGGGCTTTTTTATTTTCGCAATCACCCGTGTCAATATGAGAAGTCGGAGAAGAAAAAATGGATCACCACGAAAAAATTTTACAAGAGGTTCGCCAGGCTCTTTCCGAGCTGCGGCAGGAAGAAAAAACAGCCGGGCAGGAGGCGCTCGGCCGTTTGCAGGAGCTGCGGGTCAAATATTTGGGCAAAAAGGGCGAGATCACCCAGATGATGAAGCAGATGGGAACGCTGCCCAAGGAAGAGCGGCCCAGCTTTGGGCAAAAGGTCAATAGCCTGCGCCAGAAAGTAGAAGAGGCGTTTGAGCAGCGGCGGGGCGAGCTGGAGAAACAGCTCAGAGAGAAAAAGCTGGCGGCAGAGCGCATCGACGTTACGCTGGAAAAGCCCGAGGCAGGCATGGGCGGCGTGCATCCGCTGACCAAGGTCTACCGCCAGGTGCGCGGCATCTTTGAGGGGATGGGCTTCCAGGTGGTCGAAGGGCCGGAAATTGAGTTTGATAAATACAATTTTGAGATGCTCAATATCCCAAAAGATCACCCGGCCAGAGATATGCAGGATACTTTTTATGTGACGGACGATATTGTGCTGCGCACACACACTTCTCCCGTGCAGATCCGCACGATGCTGGGGCATCAGCCGCCCATTCGGGTCATCTGCCCGGGGCGTGTTTACCGCACAGACGATGTGGATGCGACGCACTCTCCCGTGTTTAACCAAATAGAGGGGCTTGTGATCGATAAGGGAATCACCTTTGCGGATCTCAAGGGCACGCTCAATACCTTCCTGCGCCAGCTTTACGGCGAGCAAACCAAGACGAAATTCCGCCCCGGCTTCTTCCCGTTCACAGAGCCAAGTGCAGAGGTAGACGCAACCTGCTCGCTCTGCGGCGGCAAAGGTTGCCCGGCCTGCAAGGGCGCGGGCATGGTGGAAGTGCTGGGCTGCGGCATGGTCAACCCCAAAGTTCTGGAAAACTGCGGGCTGGATCCGGAGGTTTATTCGGGATATGCGTTTGGCCTGGGGCTGGATCGGCTGACGAATATCAAATACGGCATTACAGATATCCGACTGCTCTATGAGAGCGATGTGCGGTTCCTGCGGCAGTTCAGATAGGGAGGAAGAGAAGATGAAAGTACCATTCAAATGGCTGAAAGATTATATTGAGATCCCGGTTTCTGCCGAGGAATTTGCAGATGCCATGATCATGACGGGCAATGGCGTTGAGGGCATCGAGGAGCGCGGCGCGGAGATCCGCGATGTTCTGGTGGGAAAAATCGTCAAGCTGGAAAAGCACCCGGATGCCGATAGACTGCAAATTTGCAGCATTGATATTGGAAAAGAAGAGCTTTTGCAGATTGTAACCGGGGCGGATAACGTGTTTGAAGGCGCGCTGGTTCCCGTTGCCATGGTGGGCTGCCATTTGCCCAACGGCATGCACATCAAAAAAGGAAAGCTGCGCGGCGTTCCTTCGCTGGGCATGCTTTGTTCGGGCGAGGAGCTTTGCCTGAAAGAATCGGATTATCCTGGCGCGGGCGTCTATGGCATTCTGATTTTGCAGGACGGGCAGCCGGGGCAGGATGTGCGCGAAGTGCTCATGATGGATGATAAAGTCATCGAGTTTGAAATTGGCGCAAACCGGCCGGATTGCCTTTCGGTGATCGGCATTGCCCGGGAAGGCGCTGCGGCGCTGAAGGAGGGCATCTCGCTTCCCGATCCTAAATTCAGCGAGAGCGAAGGCGATATTTTCGAATACGTCAAAGTGACGGTGGAAAACAAAGAGCTTTGCCCGAGATATATGGCAAGGGCGGTCAAAAACGTCAAGATTGGCCCTTCGCCCAAGTGGATGCAGGAGCGGCTCTCAGCGGCGGGCGTTCGCCCCATCAGCAACATCGTCGATATCACAAACTTTGTCATGCTCGAGACCGGGCAGCCCATGCACGCTTTTGACGCGGCGGACATTCGAGGCAAAGAGATCATCGTGCGCCGGGCAAAGGAGGGCGAGAAGATTATCACGCTGGATGGGAAAGAGCGGGAGCTTTCCGCTTCCATGCTGCTCATCTGCGATGGGCAGGGGCCGATCGGCATCGCGGGCGTGATGGGTGGAGAGAACTCCGAGATTCGCGAGAACACGACGACGGTTGTTTTTGAATCTGCAAAATTCATGTATGGCAATATCCGGCAGACTTCCCGCGGCCTTGGCCTTGCGACAGAAGCCTCCATGCGCTATTCCAAGGGCGTGGATGCGGCAAACTGTGAATATGCGCTGCACCGGGCTTGCCAGCTGGTAGAAGAGCTTTGCGCGGGCGAGATTGTCGGCGGCGAGGTGGATATCCTGTCTGAGGATTTGAACGAAAAAGTCATCGAGACGACGGCCGAGAGCGTCAACGCGCTGCTGGGCGCGGAGATTCCTGCGCAGGAGATGCAGCAATGCCTGGAGCGCGCGTTCATCAAAACCGAGCTTTCGGATGGCAAGCTCACTTGCCATATTCCGCATTTCCGCGGGGATATGTATGGAAAGGCGGATGTGGCCGAAGAAGTGGCGCGCATTTATGGATACGATAACATCCCGGAAAGCACGGGCGCAGGCCAGATGATGCAGGGCCTGCCGGCCAGCCTGGAGCCCGAGCAGGATGCCATGCGGACTTATCTGGCCGCGGAAGGGTATTTTGAATCCATCACCTATTCTTTCCTGGGCGAGCAGGATTTCGACAAGCTGGAGCTGCCGGCAGAGCATGCGCGAAAAGCGGTGCGCATCAAAAATCCGCTGGGGGATGACAAAGCGCTGATGCGGACGACGCTGGCGCCGGATATGCTCGCGGTGATGAGCGGAAACCTCAAGCGGAAAAATAAGCAGGTGAAGCTCTATGAGATGAATAAAGTCTATCTGCCTGAAGAACTGCCGCTGACGGATACGCTTCCGGATGAGCGGCGCATGCTGGCGCTTTGTATGAGCGCAGATGCGGGAGATTTTTACGCTATGAAGCGCGTGGTGAAAAATCTGTTTGATATTCTGCGCGTGCCCGGTTTCGATGTCGCGGCAGGCGGGGAAAATTTCCTGCATCCCGGGAGAAAGGCGGAGATTTTTGCAGGCGAGCAAAAAGTCGGCCAGATGGGAGAAATCGCGCCGGAGGTTCAGAAGAATTTCGAGCTGCCCATGCGCGTTTACTACGCCGAGCTCGATCTGAAGAGCCTGTTTGCGCTCATGCAGGGAGAGATCAAATTCGCGCCGCTGCCCAAGTACCCGGCTTTGGAGCGGGATATTGCAGTGATCCTTGCGGATGAAGTGGAGGCGGGAAGCGTTGCTAAGTGCATCCGCAAAAACGGCGGAAAGCATTTGGAGAGCGTGGAGCTGTTCGATGTATACCGCGGCGGCCAGCTGGAAGAGGGGCAAAAATCCCTGGCTTATTCGCTGGCATTCCGTTCGCCGGATACGACGCTGACGGATGAGGCGGTTGCCAAGAATATGGAGAAAATTCTCAGAGCCCTTTCGGAGGAATTCGGAGCGACACTGAGAGAATGAGCAAAAAAGAGCGCCGAATTCTCGGCGTTCTTTTTATATCAAGGCAGCAGCGTTGGATACAAAATTGCAAAGTTCGCTTCTTGCAAAGAGAGAGCGGATATTGTATGATTAAGAAAATTGGCATAATGGAGCAGAGTAAATATGGAAAATAATCAAAATCAGGGTCAGCAGAACTGGCAGGCAAACGCGCCCTATGGGCAGCCGCCTTATACGCAGGGCTATCAAAATCAGCCCTATGGCCAGCAGCCCTATTATCAGGGCGGCTATGGGCCAAACCAGCCCGAGCAGCCGGGCAAGGGCCTTGGGATTGCGGCAATGGTCTGCGGTATTCTCAGCCTTTTGCTGATCTTTGTGTTCATGCCGCTGGGCATTGGATGCGGCATTGCGGGGCTCGTCATGGGCATCATCGGCAGAAAGAAAAACAAAAAGGATGGCATGGCGCTGGCAGGCATTATCACCTCTTCGATTGGCCTTGGCCTCAGCCTTTTGCTGATCGTTTTAGTGGTGGTTCTGGTGGGCGCAGCGTTTGGCGCGTATGGGTTTGAATATTTCGACTATTTCCTGAGCGCGGCCGAGATGGCGGCTTTGGGAGCGGGGCTGATTTTATAAAAAGCTGGGCGTCGGCAGGCAAAGCGGCAGAAACTGCCATTTTTCCCCTGCGGCGCCTCTTTTTTTGCAAAGAAGCGTGTGCTATAATAGTCTCACAGCGTGCGCCAAGCAGGCAGGCTTGGCCGGAAGAGAAGAAAAAGGAGAGCGCAGATGGGGCGCATTAAATTAGTTGTTTTTGATTTGGATGGAACGCTGGCGGATACTCTGCCGGATATTGCCGGGGCGCTGGAAAAAGTGACGGCAAAATACGGGGCATATGGGGATTTGCAGCAGCTCGTCCGAAAGAGCATTGGCAATGGCGCCAAAAAACTGGTAGAGCGCGTGTTCGATGCGCTTGGAATTTCAAAGGAAAATCTCGAGGCGGATTTGGCTGAATACCGGGCGCTCTATGCAAAAGATAGCTGCATCGATACGGTGCTGTATCCCAATACGCTCAAAGTTTTGGAAGAGCTAAAAAGGCGGGGCATCGCCATGACCGTCGCCACGATGAAGCCCCGGGAATCCACGAAGGAAGTGCTGGAAAAGCTGGGCATTGCGGATTACTTTTCCCTGGTGCTTTCGGCGGACGATATGCAGGCGCCCAAGCCGGATCCCTGGAGCGTCTATACCTGCGCAAAACATGCCGGTGTCTCGCCCGAGCAAGCGCTGATGATCGGCGATTCTATGACGGATGTCGGCGCGGGCAAAGCTTCTGGAGCGGTGAGCGTGGCTGTGCTTGGGGGATATTCCAACCGCGAAAAGATGCTGGAGAGCGGCGCAGATTATCTTGTGGAAGAGATTGGCGCGCTGCTCCCTATTTTGGATGAACTGGACGAAAGATAACAGTATGGTGCAGAGAACAAGGCCGAGAGTTCGGCGAGGCAGAAAACAATTTCATATTGATCCGAAAATGATTTGGATTGCCGGAGGCATTTTGGCGGCGATCATTTTGACGATCGTGCTCATTTCCGTTTTCTCTGTGAAGACTTTCGCGGCAGAGCAGGGGACAATCTCTTTTTCCAAGAGTTCCAGCGGCGTGGTCATCCGCAAAGAGACGCTGTATAAAGCGGATAACTATGGAAAGACCGAGTTTATTGCGCAGGAAGGGCAGGTTGTAACCAAGGGAACGCCCATTGCCGATGTATATAGCTGGGACTATAACGATAAGGATTATGCCGAGCTGAAAAAATTGCAGGAAACTATCATGGATTACCAGCAAAACAACGTCTATTCCAGCATTCGCTCGGAAGATCTGGAGCATCTCAACGCGATGATCGATGAAAAATCTGCGGAGATCCGCGCGATTGTCAAAGGCGAGGCCGAGGGCAATCTTCTGGTGCTCAATAAAGAGCTGGAAAAACTGATGGACGAGCGGGCGGCCGTGCTGCGGGATTCCATCAAGCAGGATGACCAGCTAAAGGTATTTTACGATCAGGAAACCGCGCTGAAAAACAAAATAGATAACTGGAAACAGACAATTTTGGCCGAAGAGGATGGCGTTGTCAGCTTTCATTTTGATGGCACGGAGATTTTGCTGACGCCGGAAAACATGACCAAGCTGACTGTGAAGAATATCAACGATATTTTGCAGGGCAAATCCAGCTATACCAGCACGGAGGCGACAGCCAGCCGCGCGCTTTACCGGCTGGTCAGCCAGAACGAATGGTATGTCGTGATGATCTGCGATGAGAAAGTGCCTGAATTTGAAAACAACTCTGCTTTTCAGGTGGAGTTCTCCTATGGAGAGGACTATAAATACACCGCCACCATCTATGGGCATAACTCGGAATCGGGCAAGGAGATCTACTATTTGGCCTTTAGCCAGCCCGTGGACAAGCTGCTGCTGGCGCGGCAGGTGGAGTTCAAAATTTCGGCGGACTATGTGGGCATCAAGGTGCCGGTTTCGGCCGTTAAGACCAAAGACGGTGTAACCGGTGTATACTATAAAAATGAAGAGGGCAAGAAGGTTTTTGAGCCCGCGGCGGTCTTGATCCGGCAGGATAAGGAGTGCATCATCGAGCCTGTGGATCTGCGCTCGAAATTGGATGTGGGCAGCGAGATATATGCCTAAGGCGAGGCGATACAATGAGCATCAAAGAGAATATCCAGGAAATTCTGGCA
Source organism: Clostridiales bacterium (assembly GCA_019420265.1). Lineage (GTDB taxonomy): Bacteria > Bacillota > Clostridia > Christensenellales > Christensenellaceae > QANA01. The sequence continues at coordinate 1,630 of JAHZHM010000151.1, read as the reverse complement.
GAGATTGAAAATAGTGCGCGAAAAGCGGGCAGAAGGGCAGAGGATGTGCAGCTGCTTGCTGTGAGCAAAACTGTGGAAGCCCAGCGTATTCAGCAGGCGATAGATGCGGGCCTGACGGCGTTTGGCGAAAACCGTGTGCAGGAGTGGAAAGAAAAGTATGAAATTTTGCCAAAAAATATCTCCTGGCATATCATTGGGCGATTGCAAAAAAATAAGATAAAGTATATAATAAATAAAATAGAGTTACTGCATTCGCTTTGCACACTGGAAGCTGCGCAGGAGATTGAGCGCCTGTCGGCCAGGGAGGGCGTGCGGACAAACTGTCTGGTGCAGGTCAATATCGGCAGGGAGGAGAGCAAGGCGGGCGTAGAGCAGGAGGAATTGGAGCGCTTTTTGGAGCAGCTTCAGGGGTTCTCTCATATCAAAGTGCAAGGGCTGATGGCCATTGCGCCCTTTGCGGAAAATCCGGAAGACGTCCGCTGTTATTTCGCAAAAATGCGGGAGCTCTATGAAAAAATGCCAAATGAGGGCAATCTGGAGCGTAAATTTCTCTCGATGGGAATGTCGGGAGATTATAAAATTGCAATAGAAGAGGGGGCCAACATCGTGCGGGTTGGTTCGAGCATTTTTGGAGCACGGGATTACCACTAAACGGAGGAAATGGAACATGGCAAAGAATTTCTGGAAAAAGGCATTTGGGCCTCTTGGCGGCAATGACGACGAGGAATACTACGAGGACGACCTGCTGGACGAAGAGGAAGACCAGGAATACGAGGAAGAGGTTGATCAGCAGGAGCCGATGTATGAGGAGCCGAGCTTTTCAAGAAGAAGGAGCAAAGTGATTTCTATGCCTGAGAATAGGACAAGCGCATCTGGCGATACCCAGATGAAAATGATAATTTTCCGCCCGACTTCCTACGATGAAACCCAGAGCGTGATCGACAGCCTGAAGGCAAGAAAGCCCATCATCGTGAACCTGGACGAGATCGATGTGGCGGTTGCGCAGCGCATTTTGGATTTCATCAGCGGTGCAGTCTATGCCCTGGGCGGGGATATCAAAAAAGCAGCGCGCAATATCTTTGTCGTGGCGCCTTCCAATGTGGAAGTGACGAGCAATATGACAAACGAGCGCTCTACAATGGATTTCGACGTCGGCGATCTCTAGATCTTGGAGATAGGAGAAAAATATGGAACTGACAAAAGCGTATATCGATATGGCAAAGTTCGAGCAGAAGCGCGGCCGATATGATGCTCAGGAAGTGGATGCCTTTTTGGATGGCATGGCGGCGGAGGCCGAGCGCCTGCAGAAAGAGCTGAAAGAGGCGAAGGAGCAGCTGGAGAAATACCGCAGCATGGAGGGTGCTCTCGCATCCGTCATGGTTACGGCAGAAGCCAATGCCAAAAAGGTTGAAGAAGAGGCGGCAAAGAAAGCGGAAGAGATTGTGAATCAGGCGGAGGAAGAGGCGGCAAAAGTGCGCGATTCCATCGCGGAGCAGGAAGCTTCCCTGAGAGAGCAGTATCAGAACCAGAAGGATGCGCTCATCGAGGAAGTGGAAAAGCTCTCTCAATTCTCGAAAGAGTATCGCAGCGCCATGCGCGAGAAGCTCGAGGGCCTTTTGGGGCAGCTTCA
>JAHZHM010000150.1 GCA_019420265.1 Clostridiales bacterium | reverse complement strand
TATAGTTCATCACATAAACCGTGTCCCCCGGCTGCACTTTGGATAAACTGAGCTCATTCACAGTTCCCTGCACATAGAAGCCGTCGCCGCCCGTCACGGTGAGCAGCGTCTCGCCCTCCTGCAGCGCATCCTGGTTGGGCGCCAGCTTCACATTTCCCTTGACTACGCTCTTGACAACGCCTTCTGCGCCCAGCTGCGTCTCCGCCTTTTTCAGCTCCAGCTCTGCCTTTTTGATGGCCAGCTCTTTTTCGCGGATCTCCGCCTGCTTCTCGGCTATCATCTGCTTGATCTCATCGGAGGTATAGCCTGGATCCGGCTCAAAACTGGGCTCCGGCTCCAAGCTCGGTTCCGGCTCAATGCTGGGCTCCGGTTCATCCGAAGGCGATGGCTCGATGCTGGGAGCGGGCTCATCCGATGCGGAAGGCGCCGGGGGCTGAACCTCCGGAAGCTCCAAATCGAATTCAAACGCTCCGTCTGCATGAAACACCATGCGATACGCATAGAGCAGTTCTCCCGTTTGCGTATCCCCTTTGCGGTATTCTACGCGCGCGAAAACCGAATCGCCCTGATCCGCCGCCAGCTTGAGCATTTCCGCAAGAAAGCCTTGCTGAATCTTGGTGCCCTGGGCGCATAGGAACAGATACGGATCCTCCTGCGTTCCGGCAGGAGGCGTCTGGTTATAGTAAACCGCATTCTCATCCAGCTGCCCCGTGTTGACCGCCGTCCCCGGCGCAACTGCCAGCAGCACCAGCTCCTCTGTTTGAGCAGAATCTCCTGCCAGCCTTGCAGAGCCCGGCTGCAGTTTTTTCAGCTGCGCAAGTTCTTCTTTGAGCTGCGTCAGCTCCAGCCCCATGCGCTGAGCCTCCAGCTTTTTGAGCTTTTGCTGTAAATCCAGCATGGTTACATCGTATTCCAGCAGCGGATCGCCAATCTCCACCTGGTCTCCATCCTTGACGTATAGCTTGGTTACGACGTTCGTCTTGCTATAGGGAATCGTCTGCGCCATATACGATTGCACTATGCCGTTTGTCGTCTCGGATTCTCCCATCCAGGAATTCATAATCTGATAAACCGGCGTAACATCCACCCGCGCATTGCCGGCCGAAATCGCAATGGCCGCGCCAATCCCCGCAATGATGACGACGGCAACCGAGATGCTGATGGCGGCAATTGCCTTTTTACTCAATTTTTTCTTCATCTTCCTGCCTCCCGGTGCAATTCGCCGTCGCGAATATAGAGGATCTTCTGGGCGCACTCGGCGATCGAGCGCTCATGCGTGATCATGGCGATGGTCGCGCCTTCCTGGTGCAGCCGGGAGAAAATCTCCATCACCTGCTCGCCGGATTTGGAATCCAGCGCGCCAGTGGGCTCATCCGCCAGCAGAAGCTTAGGTTTGCCCGCGATGGCGCGCGCAATGGCGACTCTCTGACATTGGCCGCCTGAAAGCTGCCCCGGTTTAAACTCCATGCGGTCGGCCAGGCCAACCTTCTCCAGCGCCGCCTCCGCCATCGCTCTTCGGTCCTTTTTGGAATATCCTCCATATAGAAGCGGCAGCTCCACATTCTCTATCGCGCTTTGGCGCGGCAGCAGATGGAAGGTCTGAAAGACAAATCCAATATATTTATTGCGCAATTCCGCCATTTCCCGATCCGAAAGGCCGGAGACATCTTTCTCCTCCAGAAAATAGCTGCCCTTCGTCGCGATATCCAGGCACCCTAGGATGTTCATCAGCGTCGTCTTGCCCGAACCGGAAGGCCCCATAATAGCCAAATATTCGCCCTCTGCAATATCCAGCGAAATATCTTTGAGCACGGGCACAGTCAGCTTGCCCTGCATATAATCCTTAAAAACATGCTCTAGTCTGACTACCATAAACCTACTCCTCCAGGGCGGCATCCGAACGCGGCATAATGCCGTCCTCTCCGCCGTCCGGCAGCATGCCATCTTCGCCAGGCAGTGTGTTATCCGGCAGATTATCCTCTCCGCCGTAGCTCGGCGCATCCGTTACGCCCATCCCTGCCTTGATAAAATCCTCCGGGAACGCGATGCGGTCTTCCAGGTCTACGCCCTTCAAGATCTCATAGCTATCGGCAGTCTCGTCGTATTCGCCCAGTTCGACGCTGCGCTTCTCAATTTTGCCCCAGGTGTTGGCCGCATAGACGAATGCCTTCTCCTCTTCCATCATC
>JAHZHM010000015.1 GCA_019420265.1 Clostridiales bacterium | reverse complement strand
CACGTGATGGAGCGGCGCATTCGGGCAAAGGGAATGATAAGCATGCAGAAGAAAAAAGGGGCATGGCGCGCCAGTGTGGCCATGGGTGCGGCTTGTCTGGCTGTGGTGGCAGGCTTGATTGTGTTTGGCCCTGGGCAGACGGCAAAAGCGCCAAGCAACCCAGTGAGCGCATCCGAGGCCGCGCAAAGCCAGGTGCAGATTTTAGCATTGAGCGCTGGTCAGGAGGAGAACCCAAAGGCTCTGCAAATCGGGGTTGAAATGCCTTTGGGCGCTTATCGGCTGGAATCCAGTGCGACGCCGGGTTTTCCGTTTATCTTTCAATGGGAGAACAGCGAGCAGAGCGGAGAGGTGAGCGTATCCCAAGGGAGCCTGCTGCGATGGGATAGGCAGACGGGCCAGGTTACAGACGCCGGCAAAAGGACGATCTGCAAAAATGGTGAGACGCTCTACTACGCTCCGCCGGAGGACGGGAGCCTGAGCGAGAGCGATTCGCTGACGATCTGCGTTGCAGATGAGCGGCAAAGCGTGCTCATTTGGAGCCGGGAAGGTACCTATTTTGCCAAAATTCTGCCCGAAGAGCAGCAGAGCTAGACGCTGGGGGAATGGTAATCCTTGGAATTGGTGGAAAGCCCTTGCTGTTCCAGCCGGCTGTTCATGAATTGGCGCACGACGGAATACAGCACGGCAAAGAGCGGGATGCCGAGGATCATGCCGGGAACACCAAACAGGCCGCCGCCCAGAATGATGGCAAAGACCACCCAAAAGGCGGTCAGCCCGGTGGATTCGCCCAAAATGCGCGGGCCGATGATCTGCGCATCGATCTGCTGGGTTACGATGGTTAGAATGACGAAGATCAGCGCATATTTGGGCTCCACCAAAAATAGGAGAATGGCCGAGGGAATTGCGCCGATGAATGGGCCGAAGAAGGGGATAATATCCGTAATGCCCATGATGGCGCTGATGAGCGCCGCGTAGGGCAGGCGCATGATGGCCATGGCGATAAAGTTCAGCGCAAACAGACAAAAGCTCTGCATGAGTTTGCCAGAGATATACCCGCCGAAAATATCGTTGGTTTCCCTGGAAAGCAGGATGATGCTGCCCGCGAATTTCTGTGGAAAGAGGGCATAGGTCGCCTTCTTAACCTGGGCGATAAACAGCTCTTTAGAGGAGAGCAGGTACGCCGAGACGACCAGCGCCAACAGCGCATCGCTGATGCCCGAAATGGCGGATACGGTAATCTGAAAGCCGATATTGGCAATTTCTGGTGCGATGGTTTTGGCGTATTCCATGGCGGAATCGATCATCGCGTAGAGAGAATCCATATCGCCGACATATTTCTCCAAATGGAATTTTGCGATGAGATCGCGAAAGGCGGTATCCAGATCCCGCAGATACCCGGGCAGATTTTGCACGAAGGCGGAGATGCTGCTGGAGAGCTCGGGCAGGATGATGAAAAATAGTCCGACCAGCGCCAGCAGCACGATCAGATAGACCACGGCAATGGAAAGCGTGCGCGCAAGGGGTGAGCGCCCGCCTTTTTTGCTCCGAAAGCGGAACACCTTCTGCTCGAAGAACTGCACTGGTTTATTG
>JAHZHM010000149.1 GCA_019420265.1 Clostridiales bacterium | reverse complement strand
CGGCCTTCCACAACCCGCAATGCCGATCTCATCTTAGTCATCGGCGAGGGCGGCATTGTCGAGCAGGGAACGCACGAACAGCTGCTGGAGAAAAAGGGTGCCTACTACCAGCTCTATTCTCATCAATAAAAAGAAGAAAAGAAATAAAAAGGCCAAGGCGAATGCCTTGGCCTTTTTTGCTATCTACTTTGTAAAAAGCGCATGGATTTTTGGCATAAGCTCGCTTGGCTTTAGATGCTGCGGGCACTCCGCCTCGCAGGCATGGCAACCGATGCAGGCATCCGCCTTGACTTCCGTATCCATGTAATTCTTTCGAACCTCTTCAAAATCATAGATGGCCGTATTGTTGTATTTGTTGATCAGGCTCGGAATATTCAATCCCGCCGGGCAAGGCATGCAGTATGCACAGCGCGTGCAGGGCACCAGCGCCTTGGCGTCGTAAATCTGTTTGGCCTTGGCCATAATGCCGCGCTCTTCCTGCGAGAGCTTGCCCACCGAGGACGCCTCCGCAAACCCGATATTCTGCCCCAGCTGCTCCAGGTTGCTCATGCCCGAAAGCACAACGCCAACCTCCGGCATATCCCAGAGGAAATCCAGCGCGGCTTGAACTGGCTCTTTGCCTCCCAGCGCCTCGCCGATGTCCTTGGGCGGCGTCGCCAGCCGGCCGCCCAGCAGCGGCTCCATAATCGCAACACCAAGGCCCCTCTGTGCCGCATATTTCAACCCCTCGATGCCTGCCTGGTAATTGGTATCGATATAGTTGAGCTGAATCTGGCAGAACTCCCAGCCTTCATAGCCGTCGATAATCTGCTTAAACGCCTCCAGCTTATCGTGGAAAGAGAATCCGATATGGCGGATTTTTCCTGCCGCACGAGCCTGCTCCATCTTTGCGCACAGATTGAATTTCTGCACCTTATTCTCCCAGCGATCCGCATCCAGCGCATGCAGCAAATAGAAATCGATATAATCGACGCCCAGCCGCTCCAGCTGTTCATCTAGGTATCGATCAAAATCCTCTTCTTTTTCTATCAGCCAAACCGGACTCTTGCTCGCGATAAATGGCCTGGGCAGCCCGCTTTCCCGCAGTGCAATCCCCAGGGCAACCTCGCTCTGCCCGCCGTGATAGGGATACGCCGTATCGAAATAGTTGACCCCTTTTTCCAGCGCCAACTTCACCATCTCGTTCGTCGCCGCCTGATCAATATCCTTAGAGTTTCCTTCCTCGCTTGCCGTGGGCAGCCGCATCATGCCAAGCGAAAGCGCCGAAACCATCTCTCCCGTTTTGCCATACTTTCTATACTGCATTTTTGTTCCTCCTCTTCCTTTCTTACGGTTACAACAAACCCAGTGTAACCGATAAAGCACACTTTAAGTCAAGCGATATTTCTTTTTCCATTGCTCATCTTTATTCTACCACGCCCCGCTTTTGGGCACAAGCTAGAAATGCTTCCAATAAAAAAGCGGGAGTTCCCCTCCCGCCTTTTTGGCTATTTTACCGGAAATTTTTGCTGTCTCATCCAAATGCGCATCACGAGCCTATGCGGCAACAGTTTTGTGAGCAGCACCTGCATCTTGATCATAAATCCATGAATAGAGACGTCTTTTCCCTTCTTCATATCTTTCAGCGCCGTTGCAACCACGTCTTGCGGCTGATAGATGGCGTTGAAATAGGTGATAACTTTTTCGCTCTGCGTCTCAGCACGGTCAAAAAACTCGGTATTCACCCATCCTGGGCAAATTGCCATCACGCGAATGCCTCTCGGGCGCAGCTCCAGATTCAGCGCTCTGGAATGGCTCAAAACAAACGCCTTCGTCGCCCCGTAAATATTGATATAGGGAACGGGCTGAAAAGAGGAGAGCGAATCCAGCTGGTAGATTTCCCCGCCGCGCCCCATATAGGGAAGCGTCAGCGCCGTCATGCGCACAAGCGCCTTGCAGTTTAAATCGATCATGCCCATCATATCGTCCAACGCAATATCCGAAAAATGGCCGAACTTTCCATACCCGCTGCAGTTCACCAAAACAGCAACTTCTGGCTTTTCTGCCTCCAACTTCTGGGCATATTGTTCAAAGCTTTGCTCCAAGGTGAGATCCAGCGCCAATGCCCGAAGGGGAATGCCTATCTCATCGGCCAACTCTTTCAGCCGCTGTTCTCTTCGGGCAATCGCCCAAATCTCATCTAACTCTTCCTTTTTGGCTAACTGCCGAACAAACTCCCTGCCCATGCCGGAAGATGCCCCTGTGATCACAGCAATTTTCATACTCTTTCCTCTCTGCTATAACGCCGGCCGAAACATCCGTTTATTCAATTATACCCTTCCGCCCAGAAAATGTAAAATTGCTTTTCTCGCGCAAAAAAGGCAGCTTTTGCCGCCTTTTTCTATCGCGCCATGCTGCCCGGATCCATCTCAAACTTCTTTGCCTGCCGAACGCAGTAATCAAAACTTGGCTCGCCTCCCTGCTCCTGGCTATGGCCACTCACCAATATAAATTCATACTGTTCATACGGAAGCTCGTCATCGCCTGCAAATAGGTTGAGATCCACGCGGTAAATCCCCTGCGTCATCTCCTGAACAGAATAGATTTTAGCGTAAGTTTCGCTCTGTTCTGTGTTTTTCAGAAGATATTTCCCGGTGCTCTCCTCGTAGGAGACTTGCTCAGACCCCGCCGGAACCTCCGGCAGCTTGGAAAATCCCTCGAAGCAAGCCGCCGCATATCGCTCCATGAGCGCTTTGCTGACAGATAAATCCCCGCCTTCCTGCCAAACCGCTTCCTGGCCCTGCTCTCCATTGCAATAGGCCACAGAATAGAGCATATGCCAAAACTGCTCCGCATCTTGACTATCATAAATCTTGCCGCTCTCCGCTGCCAGCGCAATCCCCTCTAAAATGGGCAGCATATGCTCCATCTTCTCTTCGCTCAGTTCAGGCGTCTGCTCGGATGCCTCTGGCGCAGCGGCAGAGCTGCTCGGCGCTTCCGGCTGTTTTGCACAGCCTCCTATCATCATCGCCAGGCATAGCACCGCGCAAAGCAACAACAGCCCGCCTCTTATGCTCTGTTTTTTCATCTTACCTTTCCTCTCTATTCCCGCCGCAGCGCCTCGATTGGATTGAGGTTTGCCGCCTTCATCGCGGGCACAATGCCAAAAATCAGGCCGATAATCACAGAGAACGCGACTGCAATCAAGGCCGTCGGTGCGCTGATGGCGATGGGAACCATCGATATTTTTGAAATCACAACTGCCAAAATGATGCCGCTGATGACGCCCACCAATCCGCCTAGGAAAGTCAAAACAGCGGCTTCCGTCAGGAATTGGCCGGAAATAATCCCTTTTCTCGCGCCCAGCGCTTTTTTCAGGCCGATCTCCCGCGTCCGCTCGGTTACGGAGACCAGCATAATGTTCATGACGCCAATGCCGCCCACCAGCAGCGAAATGCTCGCAATCCAGATGAGCTGCTGGTTTGTGCTCTTGGAGAGATCCTGCATCTCCTTTGCCTGCTCCAGCAGATCTTCTCCCTTATAGAGAATCGGGCCCTCGCTGCCCGTCTGGAGATAGCTGTTCAAAACATCCGCCGCCTGCTTGCCCACCGTGCTCATCGCCTCTGTGCTGCTGGCCCGCACGGCCACAGACTGCGGCTCGTCGTATTGATAAATTGCCGGCCACGTCGCCATCGGAACGAACACTTTGCCGTTGCTGGTTTTCATGTAGTTATAATAGTCCTCTGGCGTGTTGATGACAGGCTGAAACTCGCTGCTCTGCGTTACCACTCCGATCACCACATATGGCTCTGCCTGTATTTCTATGGTCTTGCCAATCGGGTTTTCTCCCAAAAACAGCGCGTCTGCCG
>JAHZHM010000148.1 GCA_019420265.1 Clostridiales bacterium | reverse complement strand
AGCGCGCGGATCTTGCCGCGTATCTGCTGCACTTCCCGGCTGGCTTCCTGAAAGCTGATCTCCGCGCGCATGGGCTGTGCATCCGCGTATGTCAGGCCATATTCCTCCCAAATCTTGTCTCCCGCCGTCTCCAGTGTCAGCTTAGAGCGCTCCAGTTGACTCTCCACTTTGTATTTGTGGTCAATCAGCTCTGTCTGTCGCAGCTGGAATTCTGAGTTATGCTTTTGCCTGCGGCCCAGCTCCTCTTTCATGATGGCGCGCGTCTGCTCCTGCGCCTCGATGCTCTCTCTTCTCTCCTGCATCTGCTTTTGCGCGCTTTTCTCCAAGTTCTCCGCCCGCTCAGCTTCCCGCAGCAATGCACTCTTGGCCGATGCCTGCTCTTCGCAGCTTTTTCTCTTGGCTTCCGCTCTAGCTTCTAGTGCCGCAATCTCCTCTTCCATGCGCTCCATGCGCTCGGAAAGCGCCTGGCTATCCTTTGCCGCCTCTGCCCGGGCGATGCGCATTTTGCTGATCTGCTCATCCAGCCCCGCGCTTACAGTATCCTGCTCCTGATCCAGCTGTTCCCCTTCCTGGCGCACTGCCAGTGCCCGGGCCGCCAACTCCTCCAAATATGCGGAAAGCTGCGCAATCTTCTTTTTGTTTTCCTCGCTTTCCTGGGAAGCGCCGGATAGCCTGCCCTCCAGCTCTGCAATTTCCGCATGCACCCCGGCTATCTGCTGTTCCAGGGCAGTTATCTCGCTGCGCTGCGCTGCCGCGGCAATTTCCTGCTCCTTGAGCTCGCCCAGCAGCGTCTGTTCCTTTTGCTGCAATGCCGCCGCCTGCTCTCTGCAATGTTGCAGCGCCCGGGCAGCCTCTGCCGCCTGCTCGGCCTTCTGGCCAAGCAAAACGCCCAGCTTCTCAATATCCCGCTCCCGGGAAAGCAGTCCGAATTGTTTCTTCTGTATGCTGCCGCCTGTCATCACGCCGCCCGGATTCACAATGTCTCCCTGCAGCGTCACAATCCGAAAAGAATACCCTGCTCGCCGCGCCAAAATAACAGCATCATCCATATCTTTGACGATGGCCGTGCGCGCCAGCAAAAACTCCACCGCCCGCTTGGTCTCGCCCTTGGCCCGAACTGCCTGGTCTGCCATCAGAATCACTTCCGAGCCCAGCGCCTGTTTTTCTTTAAGGTTTAAGTGGTTGACGCGCAGGGCCGCCAGCGGCAGGAATGTGACGCGGCCCAGATGCTCTCTGCGCAAAAGCGCAATGGCCATCTTGGCCTCCTGCTCTCCCGGCACGACCACGTTTTGCAGCGCGCCGCCCAGCACTGCCTCCACCGCCGCTTCATATTGTTCGGGCACCTCGATCAGCTCGGCCAGCGTGCCCAAAAGCGCTCCCTGCATGCTCTTTTCCCGTTTTGTCGCCCGCATCAAATTGCGCACACCCTGGGAATATCCCTCGTATTCCGCCTTCAGCCCTTCCAGCATCGCTTTGCGGCTGCGGGCGTCGTTCTCTGCCGCTTTGGCCTTGCTCAGCGCCTCCTCCAGTTGTTTTTCCTTTTGACGGCAGTTTCCCATCAAAACTTTATTCTCGTTGATCTGCCCCATGATCGCAGCGCGCTGCTGTTGCCTTTGGGTTTGTGCCGCTCTGTGTTCTTCTAAGTGGCGGCGGAGTTCCGCTTCCTGCTCTCTCTTTTCTTCTTGCTGCTCTCGCGCCTCCTGTGTGCGGGAGGCGAAGTTTTCCTCTTTCATCTCCAGAGCAGAGAGCTCGCTCTGCTTTTCGGCCGTCTCTGCCAGCAAACTGAATTGCCGTTGGCGCAATTCCTCTCTTCTGCGGTTCTTGCGCCCCTGCTTGTCCTCCTGCTCGGCTTTTTGAGCCAGCGCTTCGGCCAGCGCAGCATCCACGCCCCGCATCTGTTCCAAGATAGCTCCCTGCTTTTCCTGCAGTTCTTCCACTTGCCCGGCCAGCTCTTCTGCCTGCGCAAGCCCGGCTGATCGCTCCTCTTCCAAACGGCCCAGCTCCCGGTCTACGGCCAGCATACGCTCGGCCAACAGCTTTTTCTCCCCGGCCATGCGCTCGGCCTCCGCGCCCAGGCCAGAGAGCTCTTCCCGCGCCTGTGCCAGTTCCTGTTCCAGCTGCTCCAAGCGCCCGCTCAGTTCCTCGGTCTCCATGGCGCTGCTGCCAAAGCCGCTCTGCTCCGCCTCAATGGCCGCCTCCAGCTCGGCGAGCTCCTCCGAGAGTTTTTGCACACGCTTTTGGATGCGCTCATAATTTTGGGCATACAAATTCATATCCAAAAACTTCTGCCGCTCGAAAAGCTCCAAATACGCCTTTGTCTTTTCCGCCTGCTCCTGCAATGGCCCAATCTGGCCGGAAAGCTCGCCCAAAATATCCTCAACGCGCGTCAGGTTCTCCTGCGTCCGCTCCAACTTATGCTCGGACTCCTCTTTGCGCGTGCGGAATTTCATGACGCCCGCCGCCTCTTCAAAAACCTTCCGCCGGGCAACCGGCTTGCTGGATAAAATCTCGTCGATGCGCCCCTGGCCCACGATGGAATACCCCTCTTTGCCAATGCCTGTATCCCGGATGATCTCCAAAATATCTTTGAGGCGCACACTGTTGCCATTCAGATAGTATTCGCTCTCGCCCGAGCGAAACATCTTTCTGCCAATGGTGATCTCGCTGTAATCGCTGGCAATGCGGCCATCTTCGTTGTCAAAAGAAAGGTAGACCTCGCAAAAGGCCTTTTTGGGGCGGTTTTGCGTGCCGTTAAAAATGACATCCTCCATCTTGGTGCCCCGAAGGTTTTTGCTGCTCTGCTCGCCCAGCACCCAGCGAATGGCATCTGCAATATTGCTTTTGCCGCTGCCATTTGGGCCGACGATGCCCGTGATGCCTCTATTGATGAAAATTTCCGTTTTTTTCTCAAAGGATTTAAAGCCGTTGATTTCGATTTTTGTTAAGCGCACGTCTCTTCTCCAACTCTATTTTTACCCGCTTATCATATCATAATTGGGTCAATAAAAAAAGAGGCAGTCAAAAAAGCCCTCTTCTGCATTTTTCATAAAAAAAGAGCGCGACCCTTGCCACGCTCTTTTCTATGGTTATGCTTTTGCCGCCTCGATCATCTCTTTGAGCTCTGCCGCCGAGATGACGCCCAGGCTCTTGCGCACAGCCTGCCCATTTTTGAACAGAATCACCGTCGGAATGGACATCACCTTATACTGGCTTGCCAGATCCGGCACATCGTCCACATTGAGCTTCGCGAAGGTAACACCCTCCATCTGCCCCGCAACCTCTTCAAAAATCGGGCCAAACATCTTGCAAGGGCCGCACCAGGAAGCCCAAAAATCCACAACCGCCAACTCTGCCTGCAAAACTTCCTTTTGGAAATTCTCAGAGTTTACCGTTACAACGCTCATATTCCACCTCCGTATTTTTATCTAGTGTCTGTAAAAACTGCCTTTTTATTCCTCTTCTGGCAAAACTGCAATGCCAAGTTCTGTCAGTTGCTTCTCGTCCACCAGATCCGGCGCTTCGCACATCAGATCCGACGCATTCTGCACCTTGGGGAACGCGATGACATCCCGTAGGCTCTGGCTGCCCGAAAGCAGCATGGCCAACCGATCCAGGCCGTAAGCCAGCCCGCCATGCGGCGGCGTGCCATACTGGAACGCCTGCATCATAAAGCCGAAGCGCTCCCAAGCCTGCTCTTTGGTGAACCCCAGCGCCCGGAACATCCGCTCCTGCAAAGCCGAATCGTGGATTCGGATGCTGCCGCCGCCCAGCTCTGTGCCGTTCAAAACGATGTCGTAGGCCTTTGCCCGCACTTTCTCAGGCGCAGTCTCCAAAAGATCCAGATCTTCATCCATAGGCGAAGTGAAAGGATGGTGCATGGCAACCAGCCTGCCCTCTTCCTCGCTGTATTCAAACTGCGGGAACTCCGTCACCCAAAGCAGATTCCACTGATTCTCGGGAATCAGGCTTAGCCGCTTTGCCAGCTCCAGCCGCAGCGCACCCAGCGCCGCATAGACGACCTTGTTCGTATCCGCAACAAAGAAGAGAACATCCCCCGTCTTTGCCTGCGTCCGTTCCAGAATCGCCGCAATTTCCTGCTCCGAAAGGAACTTCGCAATGGGCGAGTTTAATCCTTCCGCCTTCAGATTCATCCAGGCAAGCCCCTTTGCGCCATACGTCTTGACGAACTCACCCAGCGCATCGATCTCTTTTCTGGAAAGGCCGGCCTGCTCCGCCTTGATGGCGCGGACGCTCCCGCCGTTCTTCACCGCCTCTGCAAACACTTTAAAGCCACAGTCTTTGGCGATGTCGCTCAAATCCGTCAGCTCCATGCCAAAACGGGTGTCCGGCTTATCGCTGCCATAGCGATCCATTGCCTGCTGCCAGGTCAGCCGCGGCAGCGGCAGCGGAATATCAATGCCCAGCGTATCCTTGAAAACTCTCTGGAACAGCCCTTCGTTCACGGCGATAATATCCTCTTCCTCGACGAAGGAGAGCTCCATATCCACCTGCGTAAACTCCGGCTGCCGATCCGCGCGCAAATCCTCGTCCCGGAAACATTTTGCGATCTGATAATATTTATCCATGCCCGAGACCATCAGCAGCTGCTTGAAAATCTGCGGAGACTGGGGCAGGGCATAAAACTTGCCGTGGTGCACTCTGGAGGGAACCAGGTAGTCTCTGGCGCCTTCCGGCGTGCTCTTTTGCAGAATGGGCGTCTCAATTTCCAAAAAGCCCTGCTCAAAAAGATATTGCCGCGTCGACATGGCGATCTGGCTTCTGAGCATCAGATTGCGCTGCATATCCGGGCGGCGCAGATCCAAATAGCGATATTTGAGCCGCAGTTCCTCTTTGACTTTGGAATTTTCCTCAATTTCAAAGGGCGGTGTCAGCGCCGTAGAGAGAATTTTCAGCTCCTCTACGCGCACTTCAATCCTGCCCGTGGGCAAATCGTCGTTGTAGTTTTCCGGCGTTCTGGCGATAACCTCGCCCTTTACCGCGATGACATATTCGCTGCGCAGGCTCTCGGCGTCTGCAAAATAATCCTTCTTTGCCGCCTCATCAAAAACCAACTGAATGACGCCGCTTCTATCCCGCAGCCAGACGAAGATGAGCCCTCCCAGGTTGCGCCGGCTGTTGACCCAGCCCATCAGCGTAACGCTTTTTCCAATATCCTCCTGCGAAAACGTCCCGCACATGCCCGAGCGCTTCCAGCCGCTTAGTTTCTCTCCCATTTTGATTACCTCAATGTTTCAGCCAAATTGCTGAGCGGAACCTCTCGCTCTTCGCTCCCCTTCATATCCCGCAGCTTGCAGCATCCCCGGGCCAGTTCATCTTCTCCCAGCAGCGCGACATAGTCTGCACCGAGCTTATTGGCATATTTCATCTGCGCTTTCAAGCTGCGCGCGTTATGATCCATATCTGCCGAAATGCCCTGGCTGCGCAGCTGCCCCATGAGCGCAAAGCCCTTGCGCCGCGCATCTTCCCCCATGGTGCAGAGGAATACCCGAAGCGCCTTTGGCTGCGGAATCTGCACGCCTGCCGCTTCCATAACCAGAAGCAGGCGCTCCATGCCCATGCCAAAGCCCACGCCGCACATCTGCGGCCCGCCGATTTCTTCTACCAGGCCATCATAGCGGCCGCCGCCGCATACGGTTCCCTGCGCGCCAATCTCGGAAGAGATGATCTCGAAAACCGTCTTGGTGTAGTAGTCGAGCCCGCGGACGATATAAGGGTTAATCTTAAATTCCACTCCCGCATCCGTGAGATACTCCTGCAACTGGTCAAAATGCTGCTGGCAATCTTCGCAGAGGGAGTCCACCATTTTGGGAGCACTTTGGGCGATCTTCTGGCACTTTTCCTCTTTGCAGTCCAGCAGACGCAAAGGGTTCCGCTCGAGTCGTTCCAGGCAAGTGGGGCAGAGATCGCCCCTTCTATCTCGATAATATGCCTTGAGCGCCTCGCTGTATTTGGGCCGGCACTCTGGGCAGCCGATGGAGTTGATATTCAGCGAAAGATTTTTTACACCCAGCGTATTCAGCACGGTGTAGGCCAGCAAAATTGCCTCCGCATCTGCCGTGGCGCTCTTGGCACCAAAAATCTCAATGCCAAACTGGTGGTGCTGGCGCAGCCGCCCGGCCTGGGGCTTTTCATACCGGAAAACCGGCGCAGCAATATAGCACATTTTTGTCGGCTGCGGACCATCGCAAAGCCCATGCTCGATAAAGGAGCGCACAGCCCCTGCCGTTCCTTCCGGGCGCAGCGTGATGGATCTGCCGCCGCGATCCTCGAAGGTATACATCTCCTTCTGAACGATGTCCGTCGTGTCGCCCACGCCGCGCAAAAACAGCTCGGTGTGCTCAAAAATCGGCGTGCGGACCTCCCGAATATTGAACCTCGCGGTGATCTCCCGCAATTTTCCTTCGATATATTGCCATTGATAGCTCTCTTGGGGAATCAGATCTCGCGTTCCCTTAGGCGCCTGAATCTTCACGCTTTCTCCTCCTGTATCTTTTCAAACGTTAACTTGGTTTCATTATAGGTTTTGGGGCTGCAAAAGTCAACGCGGCCCCTCTTTTATTTCTTCTTTGCCAAAAAGCTCCCGCTTGCGCTCTATCATCTGTTCGATGCGCTGGTTATATTTTGGCACGTCCTTAATCGCCGGCGCCCGGCGGATTTTCACCATGCCGCCCGAAACCTTTTTGCTGATAGCTCCCGCGCCAAAAGCCAGGATGCTCGCCGCCTCTTCCATAATATCGATGTTATACACGCTCTCCTTGCCGGGCAGCGCATAACCGACGTTTTCCAGATTCCCCGCCATGTATTTCTGCCGATAGAGATAATAGGGCGCGTATCCCGCTGCGGCCAGCCGCTCCGCTCCCTCCGCCAGCATGGCCTCTGCCTCTCCAGAAGAAGCAAAGCTATGGGCATTTTCCATGCCAAATTTAGAGCCGCGCTTGATGGCCAGCGTGTGCACGGTGATATTCTCCGGCTCCAGCGCCAGCACATCCGAAAGCGAGCGCAGAAATTCCCCTCGGCCCTCTCCGGGCAGCCCGACAATGAGATCCATATTGATGGCAGAAAATCCAAACGTTTTGGCCAGCTCCGCCGCCCGGAAGAAATCTTCCACCTTGTGAACCCGGCCAATCCGATCCAGCGTCTGCTGGCAGGTTGTCTGGGGGTTGACGCTGATGCGGTTTGCCCCTGCGTCTTTGATGATCTCCAGCTTTTCTTTCGTGATCGTATCCGGCCGCCCGGCCTCAACTGTAAACTCTCCCCGAGCAAATCTGGCAGCCGCCCCCAGCACGCGCTCCAACTGGCGCGCCGAAAGCGCCGTCGGCGTCCCTCCGCCAATATAGACGGATCTCACCCGATGCGCCGCAATGATATCCGCTAGCTGCTCCATCTCATAGAGCAGCGCATCCACGTACTGCTCCTCCAAAATGCCTTCCCGGGTATTCTCCATCGCCGCAAACGAGCAATAGGCGCACCTGGAAGTGCAAAAAGGAATGCCCACGTAAATATCCAAATCCTGCGGCTCCAGCGAGGCCAAAATTGGCTCCTGCCGCTGGCAGATTTGCGCTGTCAGGTCATACTTTTGCCTAGAAATATCAAAGTCCTCCAGAAAAAGCCGCTCGGCTTCCTGCTCTCCCAGCTGACGCCGGCTATCCCGCAAAAACTTGGTTGGCCGCACGCCCGTCAGCGAGCCCCAGGGCTTCTCCTGCCCAAAATACTGCTTCAGACAGCGGAAAACCGCGATTTTCGCTCCCCTCTTGCGGATTTTTTTATATTCCAGCCCTGTCTGCCCCGGGCCATCCGGCAGACTCTCCGTATCAAAAGCATATTCCTGCAGTTTTTTTCCATCCAGATAAAGGGCGCAGGTGTGGCA
>JAHZHM010000147.1:7707-13318 GCA_019420265.1 Clostridiales bacterium | reverse complement strand
CTGGAAGGTTTTGAACATCAGGTTGAACTTGCGGATGGGCGTGAAATTGTTCTTGCCGCAGGTGGGGCAGGGAATATGCTCGGCGATGAACTCTTCCATTTGCTTGTTATCCATCGCGGCAACATCCAGATCTAGCTGATGCTCAAAGACGTAATCCTCGATGAGTTTATCCGCGCGGAAGCGCTCATGGCATTCCTTGCAATCCATCAGCGGATCGTTGAAGCCGCCCACATGCCCGGATGCAACCCAAGTCTCCGGGTTCATCAGGATGGCGCAATCCAGGCCCACGTTATAGCGGCATTCGGTGACGAATTTGCGCCACCAGGCTTTTTTGACGTTGTTCTTGAACTCGACGCCCAGCGGGCCATAATCCCATGTATTGGCGAGGCCGCCGTAGATTTCCGAGCCGGGGAAAACAAACCCTCTGTTTTTCGCCAGCGCGACAACTTTATCCATCGTTTTTTCGCTTCTCTGCATACCAAACCTCCTAAAATTCGTATTGATGTGCGCATAAAATAAAAAAACTTCCAGCCGCATAGGGACGAAAGAATCTCTTCCGTGGTTCCACCCTATTTGGCCAAAAGCCCACTTTCAAAAAAGGTTTCCATGGGCTGCCGATAGCAGCGCGCCAGCGCGGTTTGCACCATCCACCGCGTCTCTTTGTTCTAGCCTTCTCTGCCGTTACGCCCAACCTGCGATATTCTCTTTTCTTTCTATCATATAGAAAGGCAGGGGAAAAGTCAATATTTGCCGGGCGGGAAAAAACAGAGAAATTTTCAGAAAAAGTCGGCACAATTTTCTGCTTCCAACGTACTATACAGTAAGCTTTGAAAGCTCAAAATTATTCCGATTAGGAGGAACTTTACTATGGGTTGTGGTTGTAACAATGGTTGTGGCGGTTTCGGTGGCAATAGCTGCTGGATTATCATCCTTCTGCTTCTGTGCTGCGGTGGTTGCGGCGAGAACGGCTTTGGCGGCGGCATGGACTGCTGCTGGATTATCATTCTGCTTCTGTGCTGCTGCGGCAATAGAAGCAACAATGGCTGCGGTTGCCAGGACAATAACTGCGGTTGCGGCTGCTAATTGAGAAGGGTTCGCCAAGAAACAAACGATGACATAGACGCTTTTGCGCAATAAAAAAAGGAGCGGCATCTGCCGCTCTTTTTTTGTGCAATCAATCAGCAAATTCGTTTAGCTCCAAAAGCTCGCCGTCCGGGCCGCGGAAAAAGGCCAGGCGAACGCCGTGATAGACATTTGGAATGCTGCGGGAAGGGCCTTCCATTTGAACGCCCTGCGCGCAAAGATGCGCGATAGCCGCATCCAGATCTGTGGTTTTCAGGCACAAATGCTCAAAATGGCCGTCCTGCCTTGGCTGATAGTTTGGTTTTGCGATCAGCTCAATTTCGCAGTCGCCGTTTCGAAGAAAACAGAGCACAGTTCCGTTTTCGAGAGGCGCAGTGCAGGTGTTGGCAAAGCCCAAAACCTCCATATAGAATTTTTTTGAGCGCTCTAAATCGCGGACATGCAGGCCGATATGGCTAAGCCCTATAATAGGTTGATACATACTCTTTCTCCTTTTCTAATTTATGGTAATTATAGCGGAAAAACAGGCGCCTGCATAGCCGGGCAGCGCGGAATTTAACAATTTTGTTGCGTCTTGGCGGGAAAGTTGTATTGAAAAGGCTGGCTTTGGATGATATAATTGCAGAGTTAGATTTCGAGGCAAATGCGGAGGTCAATATGGCTCAAAGACAACCAAATCATAATAATATACGGAGAAATACGGCAAAAAAGAAAAAAAGCAAATACCACGGCTGGATTCGTGGGCTGGCCATCCTTCTTGGCGTGATGGTGTGCGTCTGCGGCGGAACGCTGATCTGGGCTTACAACAAATACAAGAGCATCCAGGCCGATCCGTTCAGCACGCTCAAGAAGCCCTCGGTTACAGGCGTAACTGTTGTGGATAAAAATAATCAGGAACATGTCATGGAGGATAAGATCGTCAACCTGCTCATCATGGGCCTGGATTCGGATAAGGAGCGGGAAAAGAAGAACATGGGCTGGCGGACGGATGTGCTCATTCTCTGCTCGGTCAACTATGAAGACGGGACGATGACGATGATGTCTATCCCAAGAGACAGCAAAGTCAAGATGAATAAGCTGGATACCAAAACCGGCGAAGTTACGGGGACGACTACAAGAAAAATCAACGAAGCATTCAGCCAGGGCGGCGGCCCCAACGCCTTTGGGTATAAGAATACGGTAGATTGCGTCAAAGAGCTCATTTCCTGCGATGGCGCATTCGATATTCCCATCGACTACTACATGTGCATGGATATGGACGGCATGGGCCCGCTGGCAGACAGTATTGGGGGTGTTCCGGTTGTGCTGGATAGAGACCTCAGCACCGTCGGCAAAAAGGGCGAGGAAGTTACCATCACCAGCGCCAATGTTGAAGAGTATCTGAAGAACCGCAAGAGCGGCGGCAACGACCAGGGCCGCGGCGCGCGTCAGCAGACCTTCATTATCTCCTTTATCAAAAATCTGCAACCAAGCTCTATGATAAGCTCATCCAGTTCATCAAGACGGATATGACGCTGGAAGAAATTCTGGCCTTTGCGCAATTCGCCGATACTGGGTTTACGACGGATAAGATCACGCAGTGGCGCGTCCCTTCCACCACGAGCGACGATGGCCATTATTATGAACTGATCCATGAAGACGAGCTCTATGATTTTGTTTTGGAGCACTTCTACAATCCCAAGCAAGCGAACTAAATGAAAAATAAGGGGAAGAGAATGAAAAAGAAAACGAGAATTTTAGCGCTTTGCCTGATGGTTGCCCTGGCAGCGATGATGCTGGCATCCTGCGGCGGCAGCGCCGGGCTGAAGAGGCTCGAGCCAAAAGAGGGCGTGGAGAAAGTGAAGCTAGAGGGCAGCTGCACGACGGAAATGACAGAGGATACGCTGCGCATCAATTTTTCCAGCAACCTGCAAAACGGCGCAATCGTCAAATTCTCCGTGGATAGCTACGAAGGAAAAGAGCTGGCTTCCAAGGAGTATTCCGTCAGCGGAGAAAACATCTATGCAGAGTTTGCCATCGATCCTGAATGGAAGGGCATCGTCTATGCGACGGTGCAGTGCTCGCCACAAGTTGGCTCTCAGCCCAGCGAAGTGACGGATCTTTACGGGAACTACTTCCAGAATATTGACGGCGAGCATGTCATCTGGAACGACAAGAGCAATATCTTTCTCGTTCAGAGCGAAAAAATAAATTTGGGTTGACAAAGAAATTTCCCTATGCTATGATAGCAAAAAAAGAAAAGCGTTGAAGAAGAAGGTCGCTCTAGGAGCAGATAGAGAGCCGTTGGTTGGTGGAAAACGGTTGCGATAAGAGCAGATCAATCCCTTTGGAGCTGAGCCCTGAAAGAGAAGTAAGGGTCTCCGGGTTGCCTCGTTATTGGCATAGGCTTGATAGAGCTAAATGAGGTGGGCGCCGTGTGGCGTCAAATTGGGTGGTACCGCGAAAGTTTTCGTCCCTTGCATTGCAGGGGACGTTTTTTATTGGAAAGCAGCGCGCAAAGGCGCAGAATATGGAAGGAGAAACGAGCATGAAAGAAAATATTGCACTGATTGCACAGCGAATTCGGGATTTGCGGGATATTCTGGAGATTTCCGCCGCGGAGATGGCAGAGGCCGTGGGCATGAGCGAGGAAGAATACCTCTCCTATGAGACGGGGGAAAAGGATTTCTCTTTCAGCTTTCTCTATACGGTTGCCGATAAGTGCGGCGTGGATATTTCAGATTTGCTGATGGGCGAGGGTGCGAAACTTTCGATGTACACCTGTGTGCGCGCCGGAGAGGGACTGGAAATGAAGCGCCGCACGGAATACAAATATCAGCATCTATCCTATCTGTTCAAAAATAAAGTGATGGAGCCGTTCTTGGTTACGGTAGACCCAAGCGATGTCAATGCGGCGACGCATAAGAAAAGCCATATTGGCCAGGAGTTCAACTACATTTTAGAGGGCAGCATGACGCTCTATATCGGCGAGGAGAGCGAGACGCTTTTCCCGGGCGACGCGATCTATTTTAACTCCAAGTATCCCCATGCGATGCAGGCAGAGGGCGGCAAACCCTGCAGGTTTTTGGCAATCATTGCAAAATAAGGAAGGCGAAGAATATGGCTAGAATTTTTGAAAAATATACAAGAGGACATTACGACAACTACCAGGATTTCAAGGAAAATTTCCGCATCGATGCGCCGGAGAATTTCAACTTCGCCTATGATGTGATGGATGTTTTGGCAAGCGAGCAGCCAAGCAAGCGGGCAATGCTCTGGACGAACGTCGCCGGGGCGGAGAGA
Source organism: Clostridiales bacterium (assembly GCA_019420265.1). Taxonomy (GTDB): domain Bacteria; phylum Bacillota; class Clostridia; order Christensenellales; family Christensenellaceae; genus QANA01. Next base: position 8,953 of record JAHZHM010000147.1, on the reverse strand, counting down.
ACTTTCACATTTGAGGATTTGCGCGTGCTCTCCAACAAATGCGCGAATTTCCTGACCAGCCTGGGCATTCAAAAGGGCGATATGGTCATGCTGATTTTGCAGCGCAGGTATGAATTTTGGGTTAGCATGCTGGCGCTGCACAAAATCGGTGCGGTGGCTATCCCGGCGACGCATTTGCTGACCAAGAAAGATATCGTATACCGCAACAATAAGGCGGGGATTAAGGCGATCATCTGCGCAGATACGGCCAACGCCGAGCGCTTTATCGACGAAGCCCAGGCCGAAAGCCCGACGCTGGAGCATAAGATCATGGTGGGCGATCTGCGGCTGCCCGGCTGGATCAGCTTTGACGAGGAGATGCAAAAGGCTTCGGCAGAGTGGGCGCGGCCGACGGGCGGAGCGGATACCAAGCTCTCGGATCCCATGCTGCTCTTCTTCACCTCGGGCACAACCGGCATGCCCAAAATGGTTATGCACAACTATTCCTATGCGCTGGCACATATCCCGACGGCCGTATTCTGGCATAATGTTCAGCCGGATGGCATTCACCTGACTGTCTCGGATACGGGCTGGGGCAAGTGCCTGTGGGGCAAGTTCTATGGGCAGTGGTTTGCCGAGACGACGGTTTTCGTATACGATTACGACAAGTTCGTCCCGCCGGAAATGCTGGAGGTCATCAGCAAATACAAGATCACCACATTCTGCGCACCGCCGACCATCTACCGCTATTTTATCAAGGAGGATCTGAAAAAATACGATCTCTCCAATCTGGTCTATGCGACGACGGCCGGAGAGGCGCTGAACCCGGAGGTGTTCGACCAGTTTAAGGCGGCGACGGGCATCGATATCAAAGAGGCCTTCGGCCAGACCGAGACGACCATGCTGCTTGGAAACTTCACCTGCATGAACGGCAGAAAGGGATCGCTGGGGCGGCCCTGCCCACTCTATGATGCGGATATCGTGGACGACGAGGGCAATTCTGTGCGCGCCGGAGAAGTGGGCGAGATCGTCATCCGCACGGATAAAGGCGTGCCCTACGGCATGTTTATGGGATACTACAAAGATCCGGAGCTGACACAGCAGGCGTGGCACGATGATATCTACCGCACAGGCGATTTGGCTTGGAGAGATGAGGAAGGATATTATTGGTATGTCGGCCGGGCAGACGACGTCATCAAGAGCTCGGGCTACCGTATCGGGCCGTTTGAGGTGGAGAGTGCGCTGATGGAGCACCCGGCGGTTTTGG
>JAHZHM010000147.1:2037-7697 GCA_019420265.1 Clostridiales bacterium | reverse complement strand
GACGGCCATCACGGGCGTGCCGCATCCCGAACGCGGGCAGGTGATCAAGGCGACGGTCGTCCTGGCGGCGGGTATGAGCCCAGCGAGGCGCTCAAAAAGGAATTGCAGGAGCATGTCAAGCGGACAACGGCGCCCTATAAGTATCCGAGAATCGTCGAATTCGTAACCGAGCTTCCAAAGACCATCAGCGGAAAGATCAAGCGATTTGAGATTCGCGGAGACAAGAGATAATGAGAAGGGCCCTTCGCACCAAAGCGAGGGGCCCTTTTTTTACGAGCGGGCAAGGGCATGTTTGCAGAGAATTTACAAGGCTTTTTAGGAAAAGAATGGAGATGTTGCCGGGAATTTGATATGATAGGGCTTACAAAGAGAGGAGATGATAGCGTTGGCCATTAAAACAGAGCGGCTGCTCATTCGGGAATATGAGCCGAAGGACGCCGCCGGTCTATATGAGATTCTCAAAAACCCGCCGGTGCACTGCTTTGCGGACGAGAAGATAGATTCCATGCAGGAGGCAGAGCAGGCGGTTTTGCAGAGGCGGGACAAGGGCGATTGGTATGCCGTCTGCCTGGCGGATTCGGATACACTGATCGGCGAGCTGCTGGTGGATAAAGAGGGAGAGGATACCTATAGCATCGGCTGGAACTTCAACCTGAAATTTGGCAAAAAGGGGTATGCGGCAGAGGCCGCCCGGGCGATGATGGAGCATCTTTTCTGCACGGATGCCCGAAGAATTTACGCCTATGCGGAGGAGGATAACCTCCCATCCCGCAGGCTTTGCGAGAAGCTCGGCATGCGGCAGGAAGGGCTCTTTGTCGAGTTTATCTCCTTTGTCAAAGCGGAGGATGGCACGCCGGTTTATGAAAATACATGCCAATATGCCATTTTGAAACGGGAATGGGAGCAGCAGAAAGCGAGCTTGCAAGCAGAATAAGAGTGTAGGAGGAATTTTATGAAAAGTTATCGCAAGGTTTTGGAGATGAATTTGCCCACCCGCAGAGGGTACCGCAATATCACGCCGCAGGTGGAGCAGGCGCTCAGGGAGAGCGGGATCACGGAGGGGCTTGTGCTGGTCAACGCCATGAACATCACGGCCAGTGTTTTTATCAACGACGATGAGAGCGGTCTGCACCAGGATTTCGAGACCTGGCTGGAAAAACTGGCGCCGGAAAAGCCCTATAGCATGTATCACCACAATGGCTATGAAGACAATGCGGATGCGCATCTAAAGCGCAGCATCATGGGCAGGGAAGTGGTGGTTGCGGTAACGAACGGGCGTCTGGATTTCGGGACATGGGAGCAGATCTTCTATGGTGAATTTGATGGCAAGCGCACCAAGCGCATCATGATCAAAATTATAGGAGAATAGGCGCGGCAGCAAAAGACGCGCGGTCGGCTTGCCGGAGAAGTTATTAAGATTTTTATAATAATACGGCAGAAAAGGGGCGCAAGCTTTGCTTTTGTGCGCTTTTCCGATATAATAGAGGGCGTAAAAGATTCAGGAGGCTACAAATGAAGATTAGAAAAGTTGTGATCCCGGCGGCTGGGCTGGGAACGCGTTTTCTTCCTGCGACAAAAGCGCAACCCAAGGAAATGCTGCCCATTGTGGACAAGCCGACCATTCAATATATTATGGAAGAGGCGGTTGCCTCGGGCATCGAGAGTGTCATCATCATCACAGGCCGCAGCAAGCGCGCCATTGAAGATCATTTCGATAGCTCGGTCGAGCTGGAGCTGGAACTGGAGCGCAGCGGAAAAGAACAGCTTTTGGAGCAAGTGCGCCATATTTCCGATATGGTCAACGTGCACTATATTCGCCAAAAACATCCCAGAGGCTTGGGGCATGCCATTTTGTGCGCCAAGGAGTTTGTGGGCAACGAGCCCTTCGGCATTATGCTGGGGGACGTCATCATGGATTCCAAGACGCCGGCCTTGCGGCAGTTGATGGACGCTTATGAGCGGGAGAATGCCAGTGTCATCGGCGTGCAGCCGGTGGCAAAGGAAGATATTTCAAAATATGGCATTATCGCGCCGGGCGCGGGAGAAAACGGACTGCATGAGCTGCTGGGCATGGTGGAAAAGCCCAGCCAGCAGGAGGCGCCCTCCAACCTGGCGATTTTGGGGCGATATGTTTTGACGCCGGAGATTTTTGAGATTTTGGAGCATACCGGCCAGGGAAAAGGCGGCGAGATTCAGCTGACGGATGCGCTTTTCACGCTTTTGGGCAGGGACAAGATGTATGCGCTGGAGCTGGAAGGAAAGCTCTACGATGTGGGCGATCGGTTTGGGTTCTTGCAGGCGACCTGCGAATTTGCGCTGGGCAGAGAAGAGCTGAGGGAGCAGTTTGGCGCGTATCTCAAGGAATTGGCGCAGAAAATATAGCCACGAAAAGATGCCCCAGCCTCTAAAGGCGGCGGGGCTCATCTTAGAGCCTATAGGCGGGAATTGCCGGGCTCCCGCTGAAATGCTAAGGGGCTGGTCAGGAAAATAATGGGCGATGCTCCTTATAGAAGAAAAGCTGGCGCTCCGGATAAGCGGCGAAAAAGGAAAGAACACCGGGAAAAGCAGAAATGCTTTTCCCGGTGTTCTTTTATCTCCGCGCAAAATATTTTGATTGGGCGCGGCGCAATTTTTATCAAACGGAAGATTGAAGCAAAAAATAATTTTACTTCAACTTTACACAGGTTTGCTTATGGATTTTACTGTCAAGACTTAAGATATAGCCATAACAAAGAAAAGTGTGAAGTTGAAGGGAGATCATAAGGATGAAAAAGATCGTAAGTTTGGTGATTGCAGCGCTGCTGCTGTGCGTGGCCGCGGTTGGCTGCGCGAAGAACGAAGGTGTTTCCACAGACGGCTCCACCTCGATGAGTTCATTGATTGGTGCACTGGGAGAATCCTTTGAGAACGACACTGGCATTACAGTGACATACAATGCGACCGGATCCGGCGCAGGCATCCAGGCAATCCAGGAAGGCAGATGCGATATTGGGCTTTCCAGCCGGGCGCTCAAGGATGAGGAAAAGGCAAAGGGCCTCGAGGAAACCATTTTGGCGCTGGACGGCATTGCGATTATCGTCAATCCCGATAACCCCGTTGCAGATCTTGATGTAGAAACCATCGCGAAAATTTACACTGGCGAGATCACAAATTGGAAGGAAGTTGGCGGCAATGATGCAGAGATTGTGCTCATTGGCCGCGAAGCAGGCAGCGGCACGAGAGATGGCTTTGAATCCATCACGGATACCGAAGATAGCTGCAAATACCGCCAAGAGCTGACCTCCACCGGCGATGTGATCACCACAGTGGCGAGCAACCCCGATGCTATCGGCTATGCTTCCCTGGCTGCTGTAAAAGATACGGTAAAAGCGCTTACAGTTGGCGGCGTTGCCCCGAGCGAGAGCACGGTCAAGGATGGCAGCTATGTCGTGCAGCGCCCCTTCGTCCTTGTGACAAAGAAGGATGCCAAGCTCTCGGATAGTGCGCAGAAGTTCTTTGATTACATCACATCGGAAGAGGCAAACGAGGTTATCAGCAAAGCGGGCGCAGTTCCCGTAAACTAAGTAAATCAGGCGGCGATGCGATCAGCACCGCCGCCTATTCCCATGAAAACCTATTATGAAGAAAAACAGATTATTTGAGAATTTCGTACACGGCATTTTTCTGATTCTCGGCCTCATTACCGTGGGATGTGTTCTGCTCATTACAATATATCTCATCATTTCGGGGATTCCTGCCATCAAAGAAATTGGCTTTGGAAATTTTCTTTTTGGAAAGGAATGGGCATCCACCGCCGCCGAGCCGAAATACGGAATCCTGCCGTTTATACTGACGAGCATCTATGGCACAGCCGGGGCAATCCTCATCGGAGTGCCGATTGGCTTTTTTACAGCGGTTTTTCTGGCGAAGGTTGCAAACAGCAAGCTGAGAGCCATCATAGAGGCGGCCGTCAATCTGCTGGCGGGCATCCCGTCGGTGGTATACGGCCTGGTGGGCATGCTGGTGCTTGTGCCGGCGATTCGTGCGGTTTTTCATGTGCCGGATGGCGCAAGCCTGCTCGCTGCCATTATTGTGCTGGCTATCATGATCCTGCCCAATATCATCAAAGTATCGATTACGGCGCTGGACGCCGTTCCCGGGGAATATGAGGATGCCTCTCTTGCCCTTGGCGCGACGCCGACGGAGACTTTTTTTAAAGTATCCGTCCCTGCCGCGAAAAGCGGCATTGCCGCTGCGGTTGTTTTGGGCGTTGGCCGCGCTGTGGGCGAGGCCATGGCGGTTATGATGGTGGCGGGCAATGTGGCGAATATGCCTTCGCTCTTTGAGAGCGTTCGCTTTCTGACCACCGCTGTTGCGAGTGAAATGGCATATTCAAGCCCGGGCAGTTTGCAGAGAAACGCTCTGTTCTCCATCGCGCTTGTCTTGTTCTTGTTCATTATGCTGATCAATGCTACGCTCAACTTTTTCTTGAAGCGGGATAAGGGGAAATAGGATGAATAGAAAGCGAAAAGGATATGCCGCCCTCATGCGAGGGCTGATGATCGTATCCACGGCATTCACGGCGGTGCTGGTGCTGTTTCTGCTGGGATATGTTTTGATCAATGGTATCCCGGGCATCACCTGGGAACTGGTTTCCACAAAGCCGAGCTATTTGAATGGAACCATCGGCATCCTGCCGGATATTTTAAATACGCTTTATATTGTGCTGGCCACGCTGGTCATCGTTTTGCCTCTGGGCGTGGGGGCGGCAATTTATCTGACGGAATATGCCAAAAACAAAAAAATTGTGGCGGCGATCGAATATGCCGCAGAAACCCTTTCGGGCATTCCCTCGATTATATACGGCCTGGTGGGCATGCTGCTCTTTTCAAACAACTTCGGAACGAGCTTGCTTGCAGGCGCTTTGACGCTTGTTATCATGAATCTGCCCACGATCATGCGCACCACTCAGGAGAGCCTGAAAACGGTTCCGCAAAGCTATCGCGAAGGCGCCTTTGGACTAGGCGCGGGCAAGTGGCGCGTGATTCGCACGGTGGTACTTCCGGGATGCGTGGACGGCGTTATCACCGGCTGTATTCTCTCTGTGGGGCGCATTTTGGGCGAATCGGCGGCGCTCCTGTTTACCGCGGGCTTTGCCCACGCGCTCAACGGCATTTTTGCTGGGCTGGCCAGCCCCGGTGCGACCCTGACTGTTGCGCTTTATGTATATGCCAAAGAGGAGGGCGAATTTGGCGTTGCCTTTGCCATCGCCGCTATTTTGATGATACTGACGCTGCTAATCAATCTATCCGCCACATTGGTTGGCAAATACTTTGCCAAAAGGAGAAACACATGAGTGAAATAATGACAGCAAAAGACCTATGCCTTTGGTATGGGGATAACCAGGCTTTAAAGAATATCAATATATCCATTCCCCAAAAAAGCATTACGGCGTTGATAGGCCCTTCGGGCTGCGGCAAATCGACTTTTCTTAAGACGCTCAACCGGATGAACGATCTGATCGCGAGCGTCAAAATTACAGGTGAAGTTTGCTATGACGGCCGGAATATTTTCGATAAGGAAGTGGATGTCAACGAGCTGCGCAGGGATGTCGGCATGGTATTTCAGAAGCCAAATCCATTTCCGATGAGCATTTATGACAATATTGCCTATGGCCCTCG
>JAHZHM010000147.1:0-2027 GCA_019420265.1 Clostridiales bacterium | reverse complement strand
ACATGGCATTAAAAATAAAGTCAAACTCGACGAGATCGTAGAGCGCGCTCTGCGCGATGCGGCGATTTGGGACGAAGTCAAAGATAGGCTGAAAAAGAATGCGCTGGGGCTTTCGGGAGGGCAGCAGCAGCGCCTTTGCATTGCCCGCGCGCTTGCCGTGCAGCCCAAAGTTTTGCTGATGGATGAGCCGACTTCGGCGCTCGATCCCATCTCCACTTCCCGCATCGAGGAGCTTGCGCTGCAATTAAAAGAGAAATATACTATAATTATCGTAACGCATAATATGCAGCAGGCGGTTCGCATCTCGGATCATACGGCGTTTTTCCTTCTGGGAGAACTGGTAGAGTTCGATGAAACCGAAAAGTTATTCTCCAAGCCCAGGGATAAGCGCACCGAGGACTATATTACAGGGAGGTTTGGATGATTATGAGAAGCAGATTTGATGAACAGCTTAGCTTGCTGAATAAAAAGATGATCGAAATGGGCGCGGAATGCGAAAGCATCATTGCCCTATCTGCAAATGCGTTGCTGGAAGGGGATGTGACAGGTGCGCGCAAAGCCAGAGAGCAGGGAAGCAGGATCGATGAGCTGGAGCGCGAAATTGAATCCATTTGCCTGAAGCTTCTGCTTCAGCAGCAGCCTGTGGCCAAAGATCTCCGGGTGATTTCCGCGGCGCTGAAATGGAGCGGATTGGCGATCAGGCGGAGGATATCGCGGAAATCATCACTTTTCTGAGCGGCAGAACGGGCAAGGAATGCCATGATATCCGGTTTATGGCAGAGGCCACCATGAAAATGGTTACCGAGAGCATCGATGCGTATGTCAAGCAAGATTTGGCCTTGGCGCAGTCGGTATCTGATTATGATGATATAGTAGATGACGCGTTTCTCCGGGTCAAACAGACTTTGATTGAGATGCTCTCCCAAAACGCTGCCGATGGGGAGTATGCGCTGGATCTTCTCATGATAGCAAAATATTTTGAGCGGATTGGCGATCATGCCGTTAATATTGCGGAGTGGGTCGCTTTCTCGGTTGCGGGGATCCATAAAGGAGAATAATGTGATTTGGTGTGTGGACGACGACAATACCATACGGGACATTGAGGTTTATGCGCTGACTTCAACCGGCTTTGAAGCCAAGGGCTTTGCCGACGGCATTTCCCTGCTTGAGGCGCTGAAAACAGAGAAGCCGGATTTGATTGTGCTGGATATTATGCTGCCTGGCAAGGACGGCGTTGAGGTGCTTAGAGAGATTCGGAGCAATCCCCAAACGCGGAAAATACCGGTGATTATGGCTACTGCCAAAGGCACGGAAATGGATAAAATTCAGGGGCTGGATATGGGAGCAGATGATTACCTCGTTAAGCCGTTTGGCGTAATGGAGATGGTTTCCCGCATTAAGGCGGTGCTTCGCCGCTGCGCGCCCGAGGAAAAAGGGGAAGTTCTTGCGCTGGGCGAGATCTCGCTCAACCAGAGGGAGCACCTTGTCATGATTGCCGGAGAAAAGGTGGCGCTGACATTGAAGGAGTTCGAGATATTAAAGCTCTTCCTGCAAAACCCCGGCATCGTTTTTTCGCGCGGCGAGCTTCTCACGCAGGTGTGGGGCGTGGACTACCTTGGGGAATCGAGAACGGTGGATATGCACATCAAAACTCTTCGCCAGAAGCTGGGCGATGCGGGCAAACGCATTGAAACGGTGATCGGCGTTGGCTACCGAATGGAGGGCAGGAAATGACAAAAAAGATTTTTCGCGCCATGATAGCCGTGGCGATGATCATGTTTTTGGCAAACCTTTTTATCGCCAGCAGTTTTTTCTATGATTACTTCAATCGCTCACAGGTCAGCCAGCTAAAGGAAAATCTTTCCCTCGTTGCGGCCAATGTGGATAAGGTTGGGGCGGCGTATTTCGACCAATTTGATTCCTCGGTTTTCCGCTTTACTTTGGTCTCTGCCGACGGCGCAGTGCGCTATGACTCCCAGGCGCAGGCCGGTGAGATGGAAAACCATCTTGATCGCGAGGACATCTAC
>JAHZHM010000146.1 GCA_019420265.1 Clostridiales bacterium | reverse complement strand
ATTGAAAGCATTCATGGAAGCATAATCATAGGAGCCCGCTGTGTTTAGGCAGCGCCGGATGGCATAGAGCACATCCTGCTCTCCCCGCATGGGCAGCGCCAGAGTGAGGTAAACCGCGCTCATAGCGGCAATGCAGCCCAGCACCTTGCCCGCCTTTCTCTTCCATTCCCCTTTTGTTCCAAAAAGGTCCAGCAAAATAACCACGCCAATGAGCGGTGCAACCAAAAGCGCCTGCGGCTTGAGCAGCAGCGCCAGCATCCAGTATGCGCTGGCCAAAATATGCCGCTTTTGCTGCAAATAGTAAATACACCCGATCAGCGGCAGCAGGAAAATGCTGTCCACCTGCCCCCAGGCGGCGGAATTGAGAATTAGGATCGGGGAAAAGAGCAGCAGCGCTCCCGCAGCGGCGGCCAGGTTTTTCCCAATTTGCTTGCTCGCAACGCGGTAAACCACATACCCCAGCGCAATATCCGCCAAAATGGCCGGCAAGCGTGTGAGCAGCGTAAAGGCGGCGGAATCATATGCCAGCCCCAAAAGATCTTTGAGCCAGCCAATGATATAGAGAACGTAAATATATGCCGGCGGATAATCCGCAAACTGCCCGCTGGTGTAGAAGTTTGCCAGCCCGCCCTCGTAAGCGGAAATCGCCCATCCTTTGAAACAGCGCATATCCGACCCGTTGCCGGGCTCAACTTTCGCGATATCGCCTGGCTGCAACTCCACGCCTGCTCCCAGCGAGCCAATGAGCTGGTAAACCGTCTCGTCTGCCGGCTGCTCGCCCAGCTCCTGAATATTAACTGCCGAGATGTAGACTGTCCCCTTGCTGGGCGCATCCTCCGTCCCCAGGCCAACTCTTAAGATATATTCCTGCACATCGTCCACATTTGTTCTGACGTATAGGCTCAGTTTTTTCCACTGCTGGCCCGTCGTGTAAACGGCATCCGTCTGCGCGATCTGCCCATAGAAATTGATGTTGATTCCCGCGCCGCCTTCCGCACTATCCGCCCAGATATCCGCGGTAATGCGATAGGTCGTCTCCGGCTTTAAATCCACCCGCTTTGCCAAAAGCAGGTGCCCCTGCTCCTTCAGCCTTAATTTCGCCCAGTCCGATCCTTCAAACTGGGATAGCTCTCCCGCATCTGTAAAGACCGCCCATCCCTGCGGCAAATCTCCTCCCCAGGAAAATTCCCCGCCGGCCTGCGCCATCGTAAAAGGCAAAAGGAGCAATAGCACCGTCAAAATGAAAGTCGTAAAAAGTTTTTTTCTCGCCTGCATTCCTCGTCTCTCCGTCATATGCAAAGCTCTGCATTTTTGATATAGCTCAGTTTATGCTTCCCCTCTTTGCCCAAAAGAATATCAATCACATCAAACCGCATGGGCTTTTCCAAAATTCCCTGCTTCGCGGCATAAACCTGGGCTGTGCGCAGCAACGCCTGCTGCTTCTTTCTATCAATGGCCTCGATTCCCGCGCCGAACTTCTGGCTGGTCCGCGTTTTCACTTCGCAGAAAACATAAGTCTGCCCATCCAGCGCGATAATATCCAGCTCTCCGCCTCTTATTGTATAATTTCGACACAAGATCTTCATTCCCTGCCTTTGCAGGAAAAGCGCCGCCAGTTCCTCACCTTGCCGCCCCAGCCGCTTTTTATACTTATCTTCCACCCAAAATTCCCCCTAAAAAGCTCATCCGGTGAATCGGGCAGAGCCCCAGCGTGTGGATTGCCTGAATATGCGCCTTGGTCCCGTATCCCTTATGCGCCGCAAAGCCATATCCCGGATACACTTTGTCGTACTCCTGCATCATCCGATCCCGCGTTACCTTGGCGATGATGGATGCCGCCGCAATGGAATACACCTTCGCGTCCCCCTTTTTGATGGCCTGATAGGGATAGGGCAAGGATAGCCCAGCGATATAGTCCGTATAGAGCGCAAAAGGCTCTTCCAGCTGGCCAATCGCCAATTCAAAGGCGCGGCGGGCGGCATTGAGAATATTTACCCGCTCAATCTCTTCCACATCTACCACCCCAACGCCATAGCAAACCGCCTTCTGCACAATCTGCTCATAAAGCGCATCCCGCTTTTTAGGCGTGAGCTTTTTGGAATCATTGATCCCTTCGATGAAAAAATCCGCAGGCATGATGCAGGCCGCCGCCACAACTGGCCCTGCCAGCGGCCCTCTGCCAGCTTCGTCTGCCCCGGCAATTCTCTCTCCCTTTGCCGCATATTCTAGTTCCAATTGGTAAAATTCCTGGTTCATCTGCTATCCTCGCCAAGCTATCCAATATTCTTTCGCAAGCACCAAAATCTCGCTCTAAGCCTGCGGCGGCGCCTGCAAGGAAAACCGCCCCAGCTTGCCATTGCGGAACTCCTCCAGCA
>JAHZHM010000145.1 GCA_019420265.1 Clostridiales bacterium | reverse complement strand
CAAGGAAATGGCGCTGGAGCTGTTCAAGCCCTTCGTCATGAAGAAGCTGACGTATGAGGGCCTGGCGCACAACGTCAAGAGCGCCAAGCGCATGGTGGAAAAAGTGCGCCCCGAGGTTTGGGATGTGCTGGAAGAGGTCATCAAAGGCCACCCGGTGCTCTTAAACCGCGCGCCCACGCTGCACCGCCTGGGCATTCAGGCTTTCGAGCCCATGCTGGTAGAAGGCCGCGCCATCAAGCTGCATCCGCTGGCCTGCACCGCCTACAATGCCGACTTCGACGGCGACCAGATGGCCGTGCACGTTCCGCTCTCCATGGAAGCCCAGAGCGAAGCGCGCTTCCTGATGCTGGCAGCCAACAACATTTTGAAGCCGCAGGATGGCAAGCCTGTCGTCTCCCCGACGCAGGACATGGTCATCGGCTCGTATTATCTGACGATTCTAAAGCCCGGCGCCAAGGGCGAGGGCAGCGTGTTCGCGTCGCCGGACGAGGCGATCTTGGCCTACAACACGCACAATATCGATATGCAGGCCATCATCAAAGTTCGGGTGACGCGGGAAGTGAACGGCGAGCAGAAGACGGGCATCATCGAGACGTCCGCCGGCCGCATCATCTTCAACCAGGCCATCCCCCAGAACCTGGGGTATCTGGATCGCAGCATCCCGGGCAACGAACTGCAGTATGAAGTCAACGAAGTCGTGGGCAAAAAGCAGCTGGGCAAGATTGTAGACTACTGCTTCTCCGCGCTCGGCGCCACGGAAACCAGCCATGTTCTGGATAGAATCAAGGCGCAGGGCTTCCACTATTCCACCATCGGCGCCATCACGGTCTCGGTTTCGGATATCAACATCCCCAAAGAGAAGAAGGAATATATCGCCGAGGCAGAGGCGCGCATCACCAAGATCGACCGGCAGTATCAGCGCGGCTTCCTGACGAACAAAGAGCGCAAGGAAAACGCCGTCAACGTCTGGACGGAGACGACCAACAAAGTCACGGCGGCGCTGGAATCCAATCTGGACGATTTCAACCCCATCAACATGATGGCGCGCTCGGGCGCCCGCGGCAGCATCAACCAGATCCGCCAGCTGGCCGGCATGCGCGGCCTGATGGCAGACCCTTCCGGTGAGATCATCGAAGTTCCGATTCGTGCAAACTTCCGCGAGGGCCTGACGGTTCTGGAGTTCTTCATCTCCTCCCACGGCGCCAGAAAGGGTCTGGCCGATACCGCTCTTAGAACGGCAGACTCGGGCTACCTGACCAGAAGACTGGTCGACGTTTCGCACAACGTCATCATCCGGGAGGACGACTGCTTTGCCCGGCTGGGCGAGGAAGTGCAGGGCATGTGGGTTTCGGATCTGTATAGCGGCGGCAACGTGGTCGAGCCGCTGGCAGACCGCATCCGCGGCCGCGTCTCGGTGGATGAAATCCGCGATCCGGCAACGGGCGAAGTCATCGTCGAAAAGAACGCGCCCATCGATGCGATTCAGGCAGATAAAATCACCAAAGCGGGCATCAAGGAAGTGCAGATCCGCACGATCCTCACCTGCAAGAGCGAGCACGGCGTCTGCGCCAAGTGCTATGGCGCCAATATGGCAACCGGCCTGCCCGTGGATATCGGCGAGGCGGTGGGCGTCATCGCGGCGCAGTCCATCGGCGAGCCGGGCACGCAGCTGACCATGAGAACCTTCCATACGGGCGGCGTCGCCACGGCAGACGATATCACCCAGGGTCTCCCGCGTGTCGAGGAGCTGTTCGAGGCCAGAAAGCCCAGAGGCCAGGCCGTCATCTCGGAAGTGGGCGGCGTGGTATCCGTCAGCGATGTCAAGAAAAAGCGGGAAGTGTTCGTCACGCCCGAGCACGGCGAGACTGCCGTCTACACCATCCCCTATGGTTCGCGCATGGCTGTGCAGGATGGGGATGTCATCGAGGCGGGTGATTCGCTCACCGAAGGCTCCATCAACCCGGCGGATATCCTGAAAATCAAGGGTATCAAGGGCGTGCAGAGCTATCTGCTCAAGGAAGTGCAGATGGTCTACCGCATGCAGGGTGTTGAAATTTCCGATAAGCATTTGGAGGTTATCATCCGCCAGATGCTGAGAAAGTGCAAGATAGACGATGCCGGCGATACGGATTTGCTCACGGGCGAAACCGTGGATATTTTCCGCTTCGAGGCGGAGAACGAGCGCATGGCGCGGGAAGGCGGCCGCCCGGCGGTTGCCTCCAGAATCCTGCTGGGCATCACCAAGGCCGCCCTCTCGACGGAATCCTTCCTCTCGGCCGCTTCCTTCCAGGAGACGACCCGGGTGCTGACGGATGCCGCCATCAAGGGCAAGGTGGATAGCCTCTCCGGCCTCAAGGAAAACATCATCATCGGCAAGCTCATTCCCGCGGGCACGGGCCTCAAGCGCTATAAGAACGTCGAGGCCGTCAAGAATGTCCCAAATGAGCAGATTGCGGAGCAGCTCTCCGGGGCAGAGGCGCCGCAGGAAGAGCTGGCATAGCAGAAAAACGCTTCGGGCGGGCCTGCCCGCCCGGGGTGAAAAGGCCCCAATGGGAGAAGAGATATGGCAGAAAAAATCAGCAAGGTTTGCGAGATCAAAGGCGAGCCTGCCTGCGAGTTCCTGGGAAGCGACGGCTGCGAACACTGCTCGCTGTATAAGCAGAATGTCCGGCAGTTCGAGCGCAAAAAAATCAACGACATCTGGAAAGTGACGCTGGGCAACTTGCCAAGGGATGTGGATAAATTCCATGAATCCGAGGAATGCTTCTTCTGTAAGAAGGAGCAGAAGGGGAAGCGGGAGGCGTATGCCATCGCGGAAATCGCGCATCCCGAGCCTGCCCACGAGACGGGCGAAGTCTTTGGCCTGGGCCAGAAGGTGCGCCGGCCGGTGGGCTCCATGATTCAGGTGCCGGTGGCAGTCTGCAAGGATTGCAAGCGCCGCCTGAACATGCTGGATAATATCAAATTCATCGGCATGATCCTGGGGCTTGCCCTTGGCATTTTCGTCCTTTGGCTCATCAAAGATGCGGAATTTCTGACCAATAACGGGGAATTCACTTCCACGCTCATCCTGCTTCTGCTCATCGCGCTGGGCTACCAGGGCGGCAAGCTGTATCAGAAAGTGCTGGCGCGCAAATATGAGAAGGAAATGTATCTGCAGTTCTTCGATTTGCCCGAGGCAAAGGAGCTGGCCGATCTCGGCTGGTTCGCCCAAAACGAGAAAACCCGGGGCAAGGTTTTCGTCAAAAAAGAAAAGCCCCGGAAAAATTTCCGCCTGATCCCAAGGCAGAAAGCGCCCGAAGAGGGCGAAACGCAAGGGAAAATGTAGTTGACAATGCCGGCAGCGGAATGCTAGAATATTATTTGGCTTCTTTTGTGCTGCCGCAAGGAAAAAAAGGTTCCCCGCGGGTTGCAGTGGGAATTTCAGATAGAATAACGATTGTTTACTTAGGAGGTAAAGAGGTAGAATATGCCTACGATTAACCAGCTGATCAAAAAAGGAAGAAAAACGATTGAAGATAAAAGCAAATCGCCGATTCTGCAGCAGTGCCCGCAAAAGCGCGGCGTCTGCACCGCAGTGCGTACGATGACGCCCAAAAAGCCGAACTCCGCGCTGCGCAAAATCGCCCGTGTCCACCTTGTAAACGGCATGGAAGGTACGGTCTATATCCCCGGCATCGGCCATAACCTGCAGGAGCACTCCGTCGTCCTCATTCGCGGCGGCAGAGTCAAGGATCTGCCTGGTGTGCGTTATCACATCATCCGCGGCACGCTGGATGCAGCAGGCGTCAGCAACCGCAAGCAGAGCCGCAGCCTGTATGGCGCGAAGAAGCCCAAGAACTAAGGCTTTTTGCGCAGTTTAAAATTTGAATTATCACAAGGAGGAAGACCATGCCAAGACGTGGTGGAGTAGCAAAGCGGGAAGTTATTGCAGACCCGATTTATAAAAGCACAGTTGTAACCAAGCTGATCAACCAGATTATGCTGGATGGCAAGCGCGGCACAGCGCAGCGCATCTGCTATGATGCGTTTGAGATCATCGAAGAGAAGACGGGCAAAGACCCCATGGAAGTGTTCGAGGCAGCCATGGAAAACATCATGCCTGTTTTGGAAGTCAAAGCGCGCCGGGTTGGCGGCGCGACGTATCAGGTGCCTATCGAAGTGCGCCCCGAGAGAAGACAAACCCTCGCCATCCGCTGGCTGGTGATGTTCTCGGGCAAGAGAGGCGAGCGCACCATGCGCGAGCGCGTGGCCGCCGAGATTATGGATGCCGCGAACAACACCGGCTCCAGCGTCAAGCGCAAAGAGGATATGCACAAGATGGCCGAGGCCAACAGAGCGTTTGCGCATTACCGTTGGTAGCGGCTGCTAGGAAAGGAGCTTAGTAGTGTCCAAAGAATTCCCATTAGATAAAATTAGAAATATCGGCATCATGGCCCATATCGATGCGGGCAAAACCACGACGACCGAGCGTATTTTGTTCTATACCGGCCGGACGTATAAAATCGGCGAGGTGCACGATGGCGCCGCGACGATGGACTGGATGGAGCAGGAGCAGGAGCGTGGCATCACGATTCAGTCTGCTGCAACCACCGCTGAGTGGAAGGGCCATCGCATCAACATCATCGATACTCCGGGACACGTTGACTTCACGGTCGAGGTTGAGCGCTCCCTGCGCGTGCTGGATGGCGCTGTCGCCGTGTTCTGCGCAAAGGGCGGCGTTGAGCCCCAGTCCGAGACGGTTTGGCGCCAGGCCGAGGGCTACGGCGTTCCCCGCCTCTGCTATGTCAACAAGATGGATATCATGGGCGCCGATTTCTACAACGTCGTGGATATGATCGTCGATAGACTGGGCGCGCATCCGGTTCCGCTGCAGCTGCCCATCGGCAAAGAATCCGATTTCGTCGGCATTGTCGACCTGATCAACATGAAGGCCGATCTCTACGATACCGACGATGCCACCGGCGCCAAGTTCGATGTCGTGGATGTCCCGGCGGATATGCTGGAGCAGGCAAAAGAATACCGCGAGAAACTGGTCGAGGCGGCTGCCGAAGCCAGCGACGAGCTGATGGAGAAATTCTTTGCGGGCGAAGAGCTCACGAGAGAAGAGATCATTGCGGGCCTGAGAAAGCGCACCATCGCCGGCGAGATCGTTCCGGTCTGCTGCGGCTCTTCCTACCGCAACAAAGGCGTGCAGCCCATGCTGGACTACGTCGTCGAGCTGCTGCCCTCTCCGCTGGATGTCCCGGCTATCACGGGCACCATCCCGGGCACGGAGCAGGAGGATTCCCGCCCCGCAGATTACGATGCCCCCTTCTCTGCCCTGGCCTTCAAGATCATGGCAGACCCGTTCGTGGGCAAGCTGGCATTCTTCCGGGTCTACTCGGGCAAACTGGCTGCCGGCTCCTATGTGTATAACTCCACGAAGGATAGAAGAGAGCGCCTTGGCCGTATCGTCAAGATGCACGCAAACCATAGAGAAGAAGTCGAAGAGGTGATGGCGGGCGATATCGCCGCAGCCGTTGGCCTCAAGGATGTCGGCACGGGCGATACCCTCTGCGATGAGAAAGCCCCCATTATTTTGGAATCCATGGTGTTCCCGGATCCGGTTATCCGCGTCGCCATCGAGCCCAAAACCAAAGCCGGCCGCGATAAGATGGGCGTTGCCCTGATGAAGCTGGCCGAGGAAGACCCGACGTTCAAAGCCTATACAGACGAAGAGACGGGCCAGACCATCATCGCCGGCATGGGCGAGCTGCATCTGGAAATCATC
>JAHZHM010000144.1 GCA_019420265.1 Clostridiales bacterium | reverse complement strand
AAGCGATTATTGAGGGTGCAATTTTGGCTCTGGAGGAATATCCCGATATCCAGATTCAGCTGGTTGGCGACCAGAAACTTGTGGAAAAACATCTGGCAGAGCATGTTTATGACAAGGAGCGCCTTTGCGTTGTCCATGCGTCTGAAGTAATCGAGATGGCGGAGCCGCCTGTAAATGCCGTGCGCACAAAAAAGGATTCCTCGCTGGTGGTGGGCATGAATTTGCTTGCCCAGGGCGAAGGAGACGCGTTTGTAACAGCCGGAAGCACGGGAGCGACAGTGGCCGGAGGCACACTGATCGTCCGGCGGGCCAAGAATGTGCTGCGCCCTGCGCTGGCGCCGGTGATCCCGACGGCCACAGGCTGCGCGCTGCTCATCGATTGCGGCGCGAATGTCGATTGCAAGCCAGAGCAGCTGGAACAGTTTGGCGTGATGGGAAGCATCTATATGCGCGAAGTGCTGGGAATTGAAAATCCGCGCGTAGGGCTGGTCAATAACGGAGCAGAGGAAGAGAAGGGAAATGCCCTCACGAAAGAGGCATACCAGCTTCTGAAGAAGGCAGAGCTCAACTTTGTCGGCAATGTTGAGGCGCGGGATTTGCCTTTGGGAGCTTGCGATGTGATCGTCTGTGATGGTTTTGTGGGCAACGTAGTGATGAAGCTGATGGAAGGCTGTGCTGTTTCTTTTTCTACCATGCTCAAGCAGGAGTTTATGAAAAAGACCAGCTATAAAATTGGCGCAGTCTTGGCAAAACCAGCGCTGAGAAATTTTAAAAAACAGATGGATTATACGGAATATGGGGGAGCACTTTTACTGGGAGTAAATTCGGGGGTTATTAAGGCGCATGGGAGTTCCAATGCGAAAGCGATCAAGAATGCGATTCGCCAGGCAAGAACTTTCACGCAGCAGGGGACAGTCGAGCTAATTAAGGAAAAATTATCTCAGCTGAGCTGAGAAAGGAGGAAATTTTTATGAATAAAAATTTGCGGAAAATCCTTGTTGGCGCAATCCTTGCGGCGCTGGTATGCGTGGTTACCTTTGCGGTGCGCGTGCCAATTCCTATGACGCAAGGCGCGTATGTCAACCTGGGCGATTCAGTCGTCTACCTGGGCAGCTTCTTTAGCTGTAATATGATTACGGCTTTTGCTCTGGGGCTGGGCAGCGCGCTGGCGGATATTCTAGCTGGCGCTGCGGTTTATGCGATCCCAACTTTCCTGGTTAAAACGGCTATGGCGCTGATTGCCATGCTCATTTTCAAGAAGAGCAAGACAATCAAAGGCTATTTATTGGGCAGCGTTGCAGCTGGGCTTGTCATGGTGGCGGGATACTTCATCTGCGAAAGCGTCATGTTTGGCGTTGTTACGGCAGCGGCCTCCATTGTCGGCAACCTCATTC
>JAHZHM010000143.1 GCA_019420265.1 Clostridiales bacterium | reverse complement strand
CCTGGCTGAGCCGGGCGCGCTCATCGCATTTGCCGGTCCCAGAGTCATCGAGCAAACCATTCGCCAGAAATTGCCCGAGGGCTTTCAGCGCTCGGAATTTCTCATGCAAAAGGGGTTTGTGGATAGCATCGTGGATCGCCGGGAGCAGAGGGAGGCGATTGGCCTGCTGCTCAGCCTGCATGAAGGAGGGAATTTGGCATGAATGCTTATGAACGCTTGTGCGCGGCCCGCTCGAAGGGACGCCCCACCGCCGCCAGCTATCTCTCTGCCCTATTTACAGACTTCTTCGAGCTGCACGGCGATCGCCTCTATAGCGACGATCACGCAATTTTAGCCGGCATTGCCCGGCTGGATGGCCAGCCCGTCACCGTCATCGCAATAGAGAAAGGCGTGGATACCAAAGAGAAAGTGGATCGCAATTTCGGCTCTGTGCACCCGGAGGGCTATCGCAAGGCGCTGCGGCTCATGCGGCAGGCGGAGAAATTCCATCGCCCGGTCATCTGCCTGGTGGATACTTCGGGCGCATACTGCGGCATTGGCGCGGAGGAGCGCGGCCAAGGCAGCGCCATCGCTCAGAATTTAATGGAGCTTTCTGCCTTGAAAACGCCCTGTATCAGCATTTTAATCGGCGAGGGAGGCAGCGGAGGTGCGCTGGCGCTGGCCGTCTGTGATGAAGTCTGGATGCTGGAAAATGCAGTCTATTCCGTCATCTCGCCGGAGGGCGCTGCCAGCATCATCTGGAAAGATTCTTCCAAAGTGCAGGAAGCCTGCGAAGCACTCAAAATCACCGCAGAGGATCTGCTGGGGCTAGGTGTCATCGAGCGCGTATTTTCCGAGCCCGAGCCGGGCGCAGACTTCGCCCCGGTCTATGCCGAGCTCAAGCAAGCGCTCAAAGAGCGCTTGGCGCACTACTGCTCGCTGGATACACAGCAGCTGCTGGATCACAGATACGAAAAATTCCGCAAAATTGGGAGGCCAAAACAATGATCGCAATCGTAACCGACAGCACCGCCGGGCTCACCCGGCAAGAGGCCAAAGACCTCGGCGTCGTTTGCATTCCTATGACGTATACCGTCGCCGGAACGGTATATGCAGAAAATTTCCTCAATGAGAATGGCGATTTTGAGCGCTTTATCGCCGCCGGAGGAAATGAGCTGCATACTTCTCAGGCCTCCATCGGCTCCTATATGAAGGCTTTTGCCAGCCTGCGCAGCGCAGATGTTCAGGTGCTCTGCCTGACCATCTCCTCCCGGCTTTCCGGGACTTTTTCCAACGCTTCAGTCTGCGCGCGGGAGCTTGGCGGAAACGGCATCCGGGTTGTGGATTCGCATACGACGGCCGGCGGCCTGCTCATTCTCATCCGCCAGGCGCGCCGGATGCTGGATGAAGGCTATTCTCTGGATCAGACGGCACAAGCCATCCTGGCGATGCGCAGCCAAATCGAGACCTGGTTCTCGGTTGCGGATATGGCGCCGCTGCGCCGCAGCGGCAGGCTGGGGCCCGTCCGCCAATCGGTGGGCACGATTTTAAACCTGCGCCCGCTTCTCTCCTGCCGGGAGGGCGCGGTCGTCTCCTGCGGCATGGCGCACGGCAAAGCCGAGCAGCTGCGCGGGCTGGCTAAAAATGTCCCGCCCCACGCCAAGGATGTTTTGGTAGAATATATCAGCGAAAAAGATTCCGCTCTGCGCCTGGCCAAGATGCTGGAGGAAAAATGCGGATGCGCAGTTCCCATTCGCCGCGTCGGGCCTGTGCTGGGCATTCATCTTGGGCTGGATGTCATCAGCGCCATCTGGAGAGATCCGGAAAAATAACTCTCTATCGCAAAAAAAGCGAGCAGGCTGCCTGCCCGCTTTTTCTTTTCGCTTTTCTTTGCTTTCTGGCCTAAAATAGGGTACAATCCCCTTAGGAGAGAAGTATGGATTTTATCGCAATCGATTTTGAAACAGCAAATAGCCATCCTACCAGCGCTTGCAGCATTGGCATTGCCTTTGTGCGGGATGGGCGGCTTTCGGGCCATACCAGCTATCTCATTCGCCCGGAGCCCTTCTATTTTGATCCGTTTACGACTGCCATCCATGGCTTAACCGAGCGCGATGTGCGCCATGCGCCAACCTTCGCACAGCTTTGGCCAGAGATCTCCGCGTATTTTGAAAATGCTATTGTCGTGGCGCATAACGCTCCTTTTGATATTGGCGTGCTCAAAAGCACACTGGCGTTTTACGGCCTTCCGCTTCCCGATATGCGCCTGCTTTGCACCGTGCTGCTCTCCCGCCGGGCCTTCCCTGCCCTCCCCTCGCATCGGCTGAATGTCGTCTCGGATGCGCTGGGAATTTCGCTGACGCACCACCAGGCGGAATCCGACGCCATCGCCTGTGCGCAGATTCTCTGCCATCTCATGCGTCAGAATCGCTTGCAGACGCTCTCGGAGATAAAAAGATGCTACCGCGTGTTTCCAGGCTATTGCTCTGCTTCCGGCGATTACCGCCCCTGCCGCCTGCAGCCTTCTTATGCGCTGCCCAGCTCGCTGCTGGAAGCTTGGGAAAACGGCGAAACCTTCTGCAGGCAGCTTTATGAGAAAAGCTTCGTGTTTTCCGGAAGGCTGCAAACGCCCCGCGCAAAGGCGATCGAGGCCGTCATCCGGGGCGGTGGAATGGTGCAAAATAGCGTCTCTGGCTATACGGACTATCTCGTTCTGGGCGCCCCCAGCCGGCCAAGCAGCCAGAAGAGCAAGGCTCTGGCCTTGCAGCAAAAAGGTGGCGCCATTCAAATCATCGATGAGCCAGCCTTTCTCTCGCTTATGGATGCAAGGCTGCATGCGCTTTGCTTCCCCTCAAAATAAAAGAAATGGAGTTTTTTATGAGTCATATACTTTATCCAATTCGCTCTCTTTTGGAATCCGATCTCACGCCAACCTGCATGGATACTTTTGCGCGCCGGCAAGTTGTGCAAAACGTCTGGCGCAAAAAGGACGGGAAGTGGGCCATCGTCCCCGAGCCCTTTATCGACGATTGGGATCTGCAAACGCGCCGCAAGCTGGCAGAGCAGCTGCGCCGGGATATTGCCGAGGGCGGCGCAGTGTTTGCCGCGCTTGGCAAGCAGGGCGAGATCGTGGCCTTCTCTGCCGTCTCTGGCAGCCGCATTGGCCCAAAGCAGGAGTATGCGGATCTTTTAGAGCTGCATACCGATAACCGCTATCGGCGCAAAGGCCTGGGCCGGGCGCTCTTTTTGCGATGCGCCGCCTGGGCTCTGGAACATGGCGCGAAGAAGCTCTATATCTCCGCCCATTCGGCCGAGGAATCCCAGGCCTTTTATCGTTCTATCGGCTGTGTCGATGCCCTTTGGGTCAGCCAAGCGCACGCCCAAAAAGAACCCTATGATTGCCAAATGGAATATGTGCTTTTGCAGGATTAAGCCTGTCTCCTGCAAATCATCCTTCTTGCCCTTAGAGCCATTTTGCCAGGGCAAACCCGGAAACAACTGTTTTCTAAGATGGTTGTTTCCTTTTTTATGGCGCTGCTATTTTATCCAACTTAAAGCTATTTTGCAATTTTTAAAAACTAAAATTGCAAAATAGCTTGTTTTTTGTGTTAAACAGGAGTAAAATGGCCTCATAAAGAAAAAACGGTTTCAAATTTATTCATAAAGGAGTTTGCAATGCTATCCGAAAAATATCTCAAAATGACGCAGTTAAGCTCCAGCATCGGGCTTGCCTATGAGGCCTCTCTCAAGCGCGCAGCCGAAATTGGCAGCGAAAATGTTTTCGACTACAGCATAGGCAATCCCAGCGTGCCCGCCCCTGAGCAATTCGCAGACGCTATCGTGGATATTGTGCGCCATGTTCCGCATGCAGAGCTTCATAGCTACTGCCACAGCGGCGGTGC
>JAHZHM010000142.1:7397-11697 GCA_019420265.1 Clostridiales bacterium | reverse complement strand
TGATAGCGGATGCGGCTGGCTTTATCGTCGAAATAGCGCAGCAGCACATCCCGTGCGCCGGCGCGGTAGGCCTCCTCCAAAACCAGGCGGGCAAATTCCGCGTTCTCGATGGGCGCGTTCAAAATGACCAGCTGGCCCTTTTGCAGGTTGACGCCCGTGCGGATGATGAGCTTTGCATATGCTTTTGCAGTTTCTTCGCGATACATTTTTTCACCTCGTAAACATTGGCTTTTTCATAGTATACCCAATTTCTCCTATTTTTTCCATGCCCCGGGAAACTTTATTGACTTTTCTTCGCGCGTTCGCTACCATTATGGATAAGAATACTTTACAAAAGAGAGGGCCAGGCATGTTAGTCTTAATCGACAACGCGAATATCTATGAGATTGAGCGGCTTTATTCCATGTATCCCTATGACGGCGTGACGACCAACCCATCCATCCTGATGAATGAGCGCAAGAACCCCATCAAAGTGCTGAAGAGCATCCGGGATTTTCTGCCCAGAAGCAGCCAGCTGCATGCGCAGGTCGTCTCGGAGACGACGGAGCAGATGATCGAGGAGGCGCACTTTATGCTGCGGGAAATCGATGAGCAGCTGTTCATCAAAGTGCCCGTAACGGCGCAGGGCATGCGGGCCATTCATCTGCTAAAGCAGGAGGGCATCAACATCACGGCCACGGCCATCTATACGGCCATGCAGGCCTTTATGGCGGCCAAAGCCGGCGCGCGCTATACGGCGCCCTACGTCAACCGGCTGGACAACATGGGGGCGGACGGCGTGCAGGTTGCGATGGATATTCACACGATGTTCCGGGCAAACAACATGGAGGCGGATGTGCTGGCGGCCAGCTTTAAGAACTCCCAGCAGATTTTAAACCTCTGCAAGCACGGCGTTGGGGCGGTAACGGCTGCGCCGGATGTTTTGGATGCGCTCATCCACCACGATGCGACGTTCACAGCCGAAGAGAACTTCACGCAGGATTTCTATTCCCTGGTCAACGAAGTGACGGGGCTGCACTTAAAAGAGAAGGAAAAAGAGAGCAGGAAAATCAACTAAAAAACCAAAAGCGGCAAGAGAGCGATTCGCTTCCTTGCCGCTTTTTTGATGTGTATTTTTATGCGCTGGGCTCTTCCTTGGGCAAATGCCGGATGAGGAAAGCCTGAAACACAGGTTTTTTGTGTTTGAGCGGCGCATAGAGGGAGAGCGCGCCGATGGCCGCGCCGACGAAATCCACGATGAGGTCCTTCATGGTGTCGATCAGGGCGGCCCGGCCGATGAGGTTCGTGCCATCCTCCAGGGCGAACTTCTGCATGTTCATGCCCAGCAGACCATCGGCAGTAAATTCGTAGAACTCCCAGATGACGCCAAAGCTCAGCGCCAGCATGAAAGCGCAGAGCGCGGCGAAGCCGGCCGGGAGCCGCTCGATGCCGCCCTCTCCGCAGCAGGCGTTGACGATGGAATAGCCCACGATAGCCAGCACGGCGCCGCTGCTGATGTGCAAAATATCGTCCCAATGGGGCACGGCATAATAGAAGCGGAATACCTCGCCCAAAAAGGCGGCGCAAAACATGAAGAGATAGTAATACATCAAAATGCCCGGAGGCAATTCCAGCCGGAACACCTTGCGCAGCAATGCTGGGAGCAGGCAGAGCACAAACGCGCCCAGGCACTGCACGGTCATCAGGGTGAAATTGGCCTTTGTCTTATGCGGATCCTCTGCTGCCCAGCTGCCTTCCGGCGTGGTGATCAGCGTGGCCGTCGTGTAGATGGCGGCGCCGATGAGGCAGAGGGAGACAGCCCAAAAGACAATGCGCTCCCATAATTTTCCGGATTTTAGTTTGTTGTTCATGTTGTCGCTCCTTATGATGTTGCTGATAGTTTAGCATAACCCATATGCCGGGCAAATATTTCTGGCTTTAAGCCAGCGCGCACAAAACTGCGAAGACGAGGATCGTCACGGCGACATATAGGCTCATTTGCGTATTCATGTATTCCTGCTGTGCGTCGTCTTTGGCATAGACAGAAGTGGAGAAGGGCGCGGGCAGCGAGGAGACGAAGATGACCGCGAAGCGGACGCTCTCATCCCGCACGCCAAACAGCGAGAGAAGCAATAGCGCCAGCAGGCAGACTGGAATGGAGATGAGCAGCCGCATGGCGGATGTTTTGAGCACAGCGGGCAGCAGCGCCCGGTTGAGCCGGAATCCATAGCCCACGACAATTAGGATGAGCGGCGTGATGGATTTGGTCAGCATGGCGATGATGGAATCCAAAACCGGGCCGATGGCAGAGCCGAAAATCAGGCGCGAGAGGCCGGTTAAGTTGCAGAAAATTCCCAGCAGGCAGGCGATGAGCGCCGGGCTGGAAAAGATGTTTTTCAGCGTCTGAGCGAGGCCATCGCCCTTGCCGCCGTTGAGCATGGGGATATAGAGGCAGAAGAAAAAGAAGCAGGCCCCGATATCCATGCTGGCCAAAAAGCCAAGGCCGGTATCGCCAAAGAGCAGCGGAAACAGCGCGACGCCCAGCATGCCAATCTCGTAGGCGCTGCAAAGATAAGGGTGATAGGAAAATTCACGGCAGACTTTGCGCGTCGCCAGCCCCAGCAGCAGAGAGACCACGCACATCATAAGGCAGGTTAGCCCAAGCAGGGCGACTGTGCCCGAAAGCTGGATTTTTGCCAGGGAGTTAAAGAGCGTAAAGGGCATGAGATAGCGGCTGATGAGCTTTTTTAGGCCATCGATGCCGTTGGCGTCGAAAATCTTTTTTGTGCGGCAGAGAATGCCCAGGCCAATGAGCACCAGAACGGGCAGGGTGAGTTCGCAAACGGTGAGCAGTAAATCCATGAGATGTTCCTTTCTATTTTCTGTGCTGCGCGTGCGGCTTCCTATGCGGGCAGGCAGTGCATGATGCGGCAGGCGACCCACTCGCCCGAAACTTTTTCGCCCTGCGGCTTGGTTTTGACATGGAAAAAGCCGGCTTTTTCATAGCAGCGGA
This sequence comes from Clostridiales bacterium, assembly GCA_019420265.1. Taxonomy (GTDB): domain Bacteria; phylum Bacillota; class Clostridia; order Christensenellales; family Christensenellaceae; genus QANA01. The sequence continues at coordinate 8,705 of JAHZHM010000142.1, read as the reverse complement.
TGGCTCTCGGGTTATCCACCCTCGGGTCGATACAGAGCACATCGGCCTGTTTTTCAGCAAAGAGATATTTGCAGACCATATTCAGGCAGCGCGTGCCAACCCCATGGCCGAGCAGAGCCGGTTCGCCCAAAAACAGGTCAAGCCCATAGGGGCGCGCATAGGGGAGCAGGAGCAGCTCAGCCCTCTCTTCTGCATCTAAAATTTTATAAAACTGCAGATAGCCGATGGGGCGCTCTTCCTGCAAGAGCAGGCAGGAGCAGACATCGCCTTTTTGCACATGGCGGCGGATGCTGGCAACTTCCCGCGCCGCATCTCCGCCATAAAAGCGGGAAATTTCCGGGTGCGAGAGCCAGGAAAGAAGCAGCGCATATTCCTCCGGCTGGCCGAGCAGCGGGCGAAGCGCCAGATTGTCTTGTTTGCAGAGTATATTCATCATAAAAGGTATTGTAGCATAAAAAGCCAAATTGCGCTATGGCAAAAGCCCAAAAGAGCAAAATATAGCCACGAAACGATGGCCCTGTCTTGATAGGCGGCGGATGACATCTAAATTCTTTGCGTGTTGGAGAATCTCCCACTCAAATTTTAAGGGGGTAGGCGATAAACGATGAGGCCGCGCCCCTTAATGGAACAAAAAGCGGGATGGCAGCACAACGCACCGTCAGAGTATTAACGGGGCTTTGCCTTTTATGGAAAAGAGCCGGCAAAACGCCGGCTCTTTTTTAGCAATCAGAACGATTATAGATGACGGTGAGATTCGGGTGCAGCTGCAGGATAGAGGCGGGAACCTCGGGCGTAACCGGCCCGTAGAGCGCCTTTTCCAGGATGGGCATTTTTTCCGCTCCCTGGGAGATGAGCAAAATGTGCTTTGCCTGCATGATCGGCCCGATGCCCATGGTCAAAGCCGAGCGGGGCTGCTGCTCCGAGGCGCTAAAGAAGCGGGAATTGGCCTCCAGCGTGCGCTGGGTGAGCGCGACTTCGTGCGTGGGCAGAACGAAGAAGCTCGAGGGTTCGTTAAACCCGATATGCCCGTTATGCCCGATGCCCAGCAGCTGCAAATCGATGCCGCCGGCCGCAAGAATGCTGGAATCATAGTTCGCGCATTCTACGCGCACCTCTTTGCAATCGCCCTTGGGAACGTGCGTATTTTTCGGAGGGATGTTAATGTGCGAAAAGAGGTGTTTTTCCATAAAATAGCGGTAGCTTTGAGGGTGATCTCCGGCAAGGCCGCGGTATTCATCCAGGTTGAACGTGCGGACCTGGGAAAAATCCAGCGCGCCCTTTTGGTTCCACTCGGCAAGCTGCTGGTAC
>JAHZHM010000142.1:6982-7387 GCA_019420265.1 Clostridiales bacterium | reverse complement strand
GAGCCGGTGGCCAGACCGAGGACGGTATCCTGTTTTAGCGTGATCTGCGCGGCCATGATCTTTGCCGCTTCATAGCTCAGCTCTGCATAGCTCTTTGCATGAATGGTTCTCATGGTATTCTCCTTTGAAAAGATAGCACTATCATACCATGAAACAGCGGGACAAGCAACGACAAAAATGGCGCACAAAAAAAGAGGGCGGAATGCCCTCTTTTGGTTTATTCTTCCATGGCCTTGGCCGCTTCTCCCGGCGCGGGGGATTTCCCGGTAACCTGGAGTTTGGGCTTGGCGATGGTTTTCCATGCGTGCATGGCCAGCGAAACTGCGATGACGCCATAGGCGACAAACACGCGGAAATACTCACCCAGCATGGCACTGGAGAAGAGCGCCTGCCCGGCCTGCGGCG
>JAHZHM010000142.1:4390-6972 GCA_019420265.1 Clostridiales bacterium | reverse complement strand
CACAATAGCCTGCTTGTTCGTCGCTTTCTGGACGGACGCGCCGCCCACCAGCAGCGCCGCGATGGCGAACTGGCCAACCTGCGAATGCGCGCCGTAGGTGGAGAACGTGCCCAGGTTTTGCAGCGAGATGAGCTGCCCCCAGCTTGCAAGCACAGTCGAAAGCACCATGGCGATGATGCGCGTGCGGTTGACGTTGATGCCGGCAGAGTTGGCGACCGTGCGGCTCTGGCCGACTGTGCGCATGTTCTGCCCCAGGCGTGTTTTCATGAGCACGCTGTTGAAGATGCACAGGCCGATGATGCAAAGATACGTCATGGCGGGCAGCGTCACATACAGCAAAACCTCTTCAATCGCGGGGATGAACGTCAGCGCATAGAGAATGCCGGCGGCGATAATTGCCGCAACCGAGCGCTTCCAGTTGAACTTTTCGCTCTTTTTGATGAGTTTCAGCCAGACGATGCGCCCCAGCTGATAGAGCACCGTGCCGGCCACAGCCAGCTCGACGGCCGAAAGCAGCAGGATGCCATTCTGGTTCAAAAATGCCTCGATAAAGGGGAGGAACGTCAGCGCATAGGCAATGACAGCGCCGCCCAGAATCCCGAGGGATTTTTTCCAGTTTACCTGTTTTTTGGTGATCAGGCGAATGAGCAGCGAGAGAACCGTAACAGCGACGATGGCATAGAAGGCGATCTCCACCATCGTGAGCAGGGAGATGTTATCCAGCGCATATTTGAGGTTATCCTTCAGGTCGATGGTGTTTTTGACGCCCACACCGCCCGCGATAATCAGCTCCGGGTTGTTTACCGGGATGATGCCGCCGATGACGAACAGGAAAAGCACCTGGTAGAGGCCATCTGCAAAATAGCCCAGCACCATGCCGCCGATCATCTCGGCGCCTTTCATTTTGTTGAACACGATGCCGATGAGCATGCCGAACAGCGCGGCCAGGGGCGTCGCGATGAGCAGCGCCAGAAGGAAGCCGCCAATGCCCGTAAAGCCCCAATAGACGACGCAGAAAATAGCAATCTGCGCTGCCATTGCGCCAATGGTGATGCCAAAGTTCAGCCCAAGGCCAGCCAGCACCGGGATGATGAGCGCGAGCACGATGAAGCTATTGCGCCCAATACGGGTGAACAGCTCGCCGGCGACGAAGGTCAGCGGCTTATCTGCGACCGCGATTGCCAAAATGCACAGGATGGCAAATAGAATGACAACTTTATTATCCGAAAGGCTTTTGCCTAACTTCTTTTTCCAGCTATTCACGAGAGTTCCCTCCTGTCTTGGTGAGCGCATAGAGGATGATGCCGTTGGAGATGACGATTCTGGCAACTTCCGAGAGGTTCCCTTCGGGCAGAATCAGGTTGGCGACCGGAAGGGCCACGGCCAGCACGCCCTGGAAGAGGAACGCGCCCAGGATGACGTGCGAAATCCGGGAACGGGTAGTTGTCGCGCCGCCGATCAGCACAGCCGCGACGCACTGGAAGCCCATCATGAGCGGTGCGTTATACAGCTGCAAGAAACCGTAGCTCTGCGCATAGACGACGATGCCCACTGCGCCCAGCGCCGTGGAGATGATCGTCCCCAAAATGCGCATGCGGTTGACATTGATGCCCGAGGCCCGGGCAAACATGGGGTTGTTGCCCACAGCGCTCATGGCCATGCCTTTTTTGGAGCGCAGGAACAGCCACATGAGCAGGCAGGCGCCCAGGAAGAAGAGCACCAGGCCGGTTGGGAAATACACGCCGTTTTCCCCGCCGATATAGAAGCCGCCGGCGTTGTTGAGCACAGCGCCGAAGGAAGTTTCCAGGCCGATGGTGTTGCGCAGGCCCTCGCCGCCCAGCGGCCAGATGAGCTCACCGCTCGTAAAGGGGAGCACCAGCCACATGATGTTCATAAAGGCGATGATGGAGAAGCCGACATAGGTTGAGACGGTCATCTCGTCGCCCTTGACGCGATTGAGCAGAATGCCGTAGCCCCAGCCGATGAGGGAGGAGAACAGCACGCCGAACAGAATGGCGACGATCAGCGCCATCCAGGGAGCAAACCAGCCGAGAGCAGGGTTGGTTGCGATGCCCATCTGAATCGAGATGAGCGCGCCCAGCAGCCCGCCGACGATGCCCAGAGAAATACCAAAGTTCAGCCCAATGCCGCTCTGCACAGCCGGAACCATAGCCAAAACGAGAATGCCATACATCGCGCCGCGATTGATGACATCGCTGATCAGCCCAGGGATAGAAAGCCCCAGCGGCCCTGCAGAAAAGAGCAGCAGCAGGAAGAAACCGATGATGATAATTCTGGGAAGGCCAATTTTCTGATAGATTTTCTTTGCTTTTTCACCCATGTTTAGTTGCCTCCTTCCACTTTGCTGCCAGACATTGCGAGGCCAAATTCCGCATCCGGCGCATCCGGGCTCATAATGCTGGCCAGTTTGCCATCACTGATGATCGCGATGCGATCGCACACAGAGCGCAGCTCCACCAGCTCAGATGAGACGACGATGATCGTCTTGCCCATTTCGCGGTTGATTTTGGTCAGGTATTCCAGCACCAGCTTTTTCGCGCCGATATCGATGCCGCGGGTGG
>JAHZHM010000142.1:2367-4366 GCA_019420265.1 Clostridiales bacterium | reverse complement strand
ATCCATGGTCAGCGCCCGGGCCAGGCAGACTTTCTGCTGGTTGCCGCCGGAGAGGTCGCCCGCATGCTGGCGCGGGCCAGTGCAGCGAATATCCAGCAATTTGATCATATCGTTTGCATGGGCGCGGATTTTCTTGGTATCCATCATCCCGCATTTCAAAAACTGCTTTTTAATTTGGATGGCGGAGAACACGATGTTTTCCTCGATGCTCTCATCCAAAAGCAGGCCGACGCCCCGGCGATCTTCCGAGACTGAGGCGATGCCGTTGCGCAGCGCCTCGCCAAGGTTATTCAAATTGAGCTTCTTGCCAAAAACTTCTACCGTTCCGGAGGATTCATAGATGCCCATGATGCCGTTGGGGATGCCGATTTTGCCCTGGCCGGCCAGGCCGCCAATGCCGAAAATCTCTCCTTTGCGGATATCCAGGTCTACGCCTTTTACCATCTCGCCGGGCATAGCGACGCAGAAATCCCGGATTTTCACAGCGATTTCATTCTCGTCGATCGAGCGGGTGTCATCCTCTGCGGCATCCACCAGTTTTTCCACTTTGCGGCCGATCATCAGCTCCGCGATATCCGTCACGCTGGTCTCGGCGATCTCCTTGTGCGCGACGAACTCGCCGTCCCGCAGAATGGTAACCGAATCGGCAACAGCCATAACTTCATCCAGACGGTGCGTGATGAAGATGATAGCAATGCCGCTCTCGGCGATTTTTTTCATGGTCTTTAGGAGATTTTCTGCCTCTGTCTCGGTGAGCACAGCCGTCGGTTCATCGAACACCAAAAGCTTGATGCCGGTTTTATCGATCTCCCGGGCGATCTCCACAAACTGCATATACCCCACGGGCATCCCGCGGATATATTCCTCTTCGCTGACGCCCAGCCCAACGATATCCAGCGCTTTTCTGGCATCCCGAGCCATGGCTTCGCTATCCAGCGTTTCCATCTGCTTGCCAAAGATGCGGCTGGCCAGATTCGGGCGGCTGATCTCCCGGCCGATTTTGATGTTTTCCGTGATGGTAAACCCGGGGATAAGCATGAACTCCTGGTGCACCATACCGATGCCGTATTCGATTGCCTCGTGCGGGGCGCGAATGGCGGCAGGCTGTCCGCCGATCTCAACCGTCCCCTCAAAGCCGCCTGTGGAATGAATGACGGGCATGCCGAACAGAATGTTCATCAGCGTGGATTTGCCGGCGCCGTTTTCGCCCATGAGCGCGTGGATCTCCCCGGGCTTAACGGCCAGGGAAACATCTTTGAGCACCCGGTTGCCAAAATACTCTTTGGAGATGTTGTCCATTTTCAGGACATATTGGGTTTCCAACGCAGTACCTCCTTTATATCATATAGTAAAAACTGTTTTAAAGCCTTTTTGGTGGCTGTGATTTGGATAGATAAAATAAAATCTGTCGGCTTGTACGGCAAGCCGACAGACCTTATTTGCTGTCAATGATTTTTACTTGGAAAAATCGACATAATCGCACATGATGGAGAAGTAGTTCTCGTAAACTTTGCCCGTCTCCTCGTCGTCGAGGTTGCGGATGGAAGCTTTGTCCTCGCCACCAGCGATCTTCTTGATGATGCCGAGCAGAACTTCTTTATCCAGCGTGCCGTTGGTGCGGCCTTCGCAGAACTCGATGCCATATTCAACGCCAGCCTGAACCATCAGCATGTTGACCGGGATCGGCCAAGTGGACATTCTGCTCTCCTGGCCAAGGCCAGTCAGCTTCTCTTTGATCTGAGAGAGCATATAGTCGACATCGCCTTCATGGCCGGTTACATCGATGCCCAGCGCTGCGGGATAGCCGTGATACGGGCTCGGGCAGCACTGCTGCGGGAAGATAGCGCCCTGCTGGGAGATGGAAACGATGAGCGGCTCCATCATGGAGCAGTTGGTTGCGAAGAAAGCGGTATCCTTGCCGTAGGTCTGAACCTGGCGCGGAACATCCTCCAGGATGAACTGCTGCGCGCCGGCAACGCCAGCATCGCTGGTCGGGTCG
>JAHZHM010000142.1:931-2357 GCA_019420265.1 Clostridiales bacterium | reverse complement strand
GGTGCGTTAACATCGACATACTCCAGGCCAAGCTCTTCGCACTTAGCGATCATTTTCTCGCGGCGTGCGGCGATGGTGGAGTAGGAGAGGTGGCGAGCGAAAGAATAGTGGATGAACGTTTTCGCGCCCATCTCAGCGGCCTTCTCGACGATGGAATCGCCCGTCAGAATCTCTTCGATGGAGAGGACGATATCCGCCTTGCTGGAGATGACGCCAGGATCTTCCGCAGGAACACCGCAGATGAACAGCATATCCGGGCGAGTCTCGCGCACCTTATCGATGGCAGCGGAAGCGCCGGGGATGGCCTGAACGAATACGATGACCTTTACTTCCGGATCCGAAGCCAGGGCGACAACGTTTGCAATCGTTGTTTCTGTCTCGGTAGAGAAGTTGTCGGGGTAGGTTGCGGTTACGACGTTGTCGTAAGCGGCAGCCATGTTTTGAGCGGCCTGATATTCCTCTTCACCCTGGGAGACTGTGCCGGTGATGATGCCGATTTTATACGGCTCAACATCGCCACTATTGTCATCCGGAGTGTTTGCGGATTCAGAAGGCTCGTTGCTCGGAGTTTCGGGAGCGCTGGAACGGCATGCTGCAAACGAGAATACCATGACGAGCGCCAGAAGCAAACAAGTGAGTTTCTTCATCATTTTAGTTTTCCTCCAAATTTATATTTTTGCGCAAAAGCGCAAATAATCAGTGTTTCGGACAAAGAGATCAGTATTAGATATATAGCGTATCGTATCACAACTCGCAAAGTTTGTCCATAAAAAAACAAACTTTTGAGAAATTTTCTATGAACAGCTGCAATTTCACGTGGAAAAAGCTGCAAAGAGCGCCGATATAAAAGCAATCGCCGCCTTGTTTTTGCATGTTGAAAGATGGAAAAATGCAGAATCAAAAAAAGATAGAAAATGCTGGTGCATGGCTGCCCCAAAGAAAACCGGGCTGTCATCACGAGAGGATGCTCTGCACCGCGATAGACGGCGGGCTTCCCCTTAGGCTTTGAGCGGGAGATTGCAAATTGTTTGCGGAAATCCTAAGGGGTCGGCGGCCTCCTGGGATGCTGCGCCCCTTATTGAAAATGCGGAGGGGCCAGAAGATGCACATCCGCGCAAACAAAAAGGCCTCCCGTGGGAAGCCTTTTGTCTGCATGGAAATATTACTGCGCCATTGCATCAAACAGTTCGACCTGCGCCTCATAGCCCTTGCGATAGAGCTCCAAAATCTTCTTATATTTCTCGTGGTTCTCCATGTTGGGGGTATTATGCGCGCTGATGGCATGGAACTTGCGGACGGCGCTGTAGTCCTCATAGATGCCAAGGGCAATGCCGCCCATGATGGCTGCGCCAACCGTGGCGACCTCATCCATGTATTTGAGCGTTACCAGCTCGACGCCCATGATCTCCGTCACGATGGGCAGCCC
>JAHZHM010000142.1:0-921 GCA_019420265.1 Clostridiales bacterium | reverse complement strand
ATGATATCCGAGAAGATCTGCCGAACGACATCGCTCTTGGCCAGGCCGCCAACCATGGTGAGCTTTTTGAAATCATAGTGCTCGCGAATGCCTTCCAGAATCAGGGCGATGTTAAAGCCGATGCCCTCTACAACTGCGCGCAGCAGGTCTGCACGGGTGTTGGCCAGCGTAATGCCGAGGAAGGAGCCCTTCGCTTTGGGGTTATAGAACGGGTCGCGCTCGCCCTTTAGAAGCGGGAGGAACAGAACGCCGTTGGCACCCAGAGGAGCCGAGGCGACTTCTTCGTTGATATAGTCATACGCGCTTTTGCCGTTTTCCTCTGCCAGCTTCTGCTCGATTTTGCACAGCTCGTTTTTCACCCAGCCATAGGCCGAGCCCGAAGCCATGGTCATGCCGCCCATCATGCTGGCGCCTTCGGGCAGGTAGCTCGAATGATAGCCCGCGCCCTCTTTTGCCGGAACGACAGCGCTGATGCCGGCGGAGGAGCCGCCCGTCAGGCAGGCATCGCCAATGCCGATATTGCCTGCGCCGATGGAGGAGCAGGTTGCGTCGCCCGTGCCGATGACCAGCTTGGTGCCCGGGAACAGGCCGCATTCCTCGGAAAGCGAACCTTCGGGAACTTCGCCGACGATATCCGTGCAGGCATGGAGCTCTGGCATCATCTCTTCCGTGATGCCGGCAGCCTTGAGGCAGTCCTCACTCCAGGTTTTGTTGGCGAGATCCAGCGTACCCATGCTGTTGCCCATGGAATATTCGCAGACGAAATTGCCCGTCAGGCGAAGGATGATATAGTCGCTGGGGGTTGCCAGCATTTTATAGGTTTTTGCGAAGGCTTCGGGGCGGTTGCGCTTGAGCCAGAGAAGCTTGGGAAGGCTCTGCTCTGTGCGCATAATGCCCTCGCCGCCGTATGTCAGATACTGT
>JAHZHM010000141.1 GCA_019420265.1 Clostridiales bacterium | reverse complement strand
GGTTTGACGATCATCGGATAGCTCATTGCCGCTTCCGCCTTCGCGATAATAGCCTGCGCATCCTTTTCATATTCCGTGCGCTCAAAATAGATGCAATCCAAAGCGGGAATCCCAAGTCCCTTGAACGCTGCCTTCATGACGATTTTATCCATACCCACAGCACTGCCCGTCACTCCGGCGCTGGTATAGGGAATGTCTGCGAGCTCTAAAAATCCCTGCAGCGTCCCATCTTCGCCGTGCATGCCGTGCATGGCAAGGGCGGCAACATCGATCATCTCAATGGCTTTCAGGCCAAAACGCCCCTGTTTATACAGCGTACGCGAGCCGGCCTCGGGCAAGAGAAACACCCGCTCGATTCCTTTCTGGGAAAAATCCGGATTCAGGAAAAACTTGGCATCTGCCAGCTGTTTTCCATAATACCATTCCCCTTTGCGGGAAATATAGATGGGCAAAACATTGTATTTGCTCTTATCTACATTTTCGATGAACTGCGTCCCCGTGATGATCGAGACATCGTGCTCAGCAGTTCTGCCGCCAAAAATAACCGCAAGATTGATCATGCTTCTTCTCCTCTACTATAGCGCTTATTCATTATAATTATCAGGCAAATCGTTTTCAAACAGGACGACATCGCCTGCCCTAAGCATTTTTCCCATCTCCTGCGAAGCTTCTGCCAGAGAGCTTCCCACAAAAATATGCTGGCTATCAAAGCCCGCTTCCAGAAGGCCATCGTAAATCGGGCGCGTATGCCTGGGGCCAACGAGAAAGACAAAATCCGCGACTCCAGCCATATTCTTGCCAAAGGCCTTATTCTCGGCATCCTCTGCTTCGCCCAGCTCAACCATGCCTGGGGTGACGACGAATTTGCGGCCGGAAAAGCCTGAAAGCACCTCCATGGCAACCCGCGTACCCGCAGGATTCGCATTGAAGGCATCGTCGATCACAGTAACGCCATTATTGGTCGGCAGAAGCTGCAACCGATGTTCCACCGGCTCTATTTTCTCAATTCCCGCCTGAATCTGCACATCGCTTAAGCCCAGCTCTCTTGCGATGGCAACGCAGCCAAGGATATTGAGAATATTATGCTTGCCCAGCAGCTTTGTCTTTGCGGAAAAACCATTGCCCTTTCTATCGCGGATGGTAAAGCTGCTTCCGCCTTCTCCGCAGACGATGTCGCCCGCGGCGATATCCCAATCCTCCCGCTCACCTCCCAGGGCAAACAGGCATTTTTGTATCTTTTCCGTCTGATCGTAAAGCTGCTTGCAGATAGCGCCGTCGTTCGGGAAAAAGGCTTTTCCCTGCTCGGGCAGCCCTGCGATCAGCTCGTATTTCGTCTGTGCAATAGTCTCGATATTGCCAAAAGTCTCTAAATGTTGCGGCCCGACAGACGTGATAATGCCCATATTCGGCTGCACCAATTCGACCAGCTCCGCAACATCGCCTTTGTGCTTTGCCCCCATTTCCGCCAAAAAGACCTGATGCTCCTCTTTTAAGCTCTCGCGGATCACCCGCGTCAGCCCCATCGGCGTATTATAGCTGGCGGGCGGAACGAGAACGCTGTATTTTTCGCTTAAAATCGTTCCCAGAATAAACTTCGTGCTGGTTTTGCCATAGCTGCCCGTAATGCCGATTTTGATGAGCTCTGGGCGCTCCTGCAATTTCCGCTTGGCATCCTTTAAATAGTGACGGCGAACCAGTGCCTCGATGGGCGCGTTGATGGTGTTTGCCGCAATGAGATAGAGCGGCGCCAGCGCCACTAAAATCGCTAAAATCGCGCCGCCTGCAAGGTAGCCCAAATAGCAAAGAAGCAGCAGCACAATCCCTTCGCAACAAAACATACGCTTGACACGGCTCGTATAGACCAGCGGCTTTTTTGCATCCTTCACGCGGAATTTGCAAAGAAACAGCACGCCCAGCGCGATAAAAACTGCCAAGAAAATCCATCCAGCAATCTCGCCCAACACGGCTCGAAGCATATAGGTCAGCGCATATAAAATCGCCATGCCAATTACTGCCAGAACCGAGCCAAATCCATATTGCATCAGCCATTTGAGATAGCCTTTTGCCCGGTATCCCTCCAGCTGAAACATGTGCATATAGCTAAAGCTGAGCAAAAAGCAAAAGAGCCCGGCCAGCGATGCAGAGACAAGATAGAATGCCGTTTCCATAGGTCAATTAACCCCCCAAGAATACTTTTACTATTTTCATATACTGCGCATATTGATCGAGGTAGGAAAAATGCCCTGCATTTTCCAAGACGACCAGCCCCGCATCCGGGATTTTCTTTTCCATAATTTCCGCCAGTTTGACGGGAGTATCCGCGTCATCTCTGCCATAGACCAGCAAGGATGGAGCCTTGATCTCCGAAAGATAGGGCGTGAGATCTTCATTCACCACCCGCACAAACGTGCCGCGCATGGCCTCGTTTTTCAGTGCTTTATAATCTGCCGAACCCGCCTGAGCGACGCGTTGCTGCACATCGATGCCAAACCATTTGAAAACCGCCCTTCCCAGCTTGCTCTTGGCGGCTTTTTTGCAGAGCTTAAAGAAGTAGACCTTTCGATAATACTTCAGCGTGCGCCGGGGCTTGACCCCTGCCGCATCGGTAAAGACGATTTTTCCCACAAGCTCTGGATAACGGCTCGCCAGCAATATACTCACTCTTCCACCGAAGGAGTGATTGATGATATCCGTGCCTTCTATGCCCATCTCCCGAATGAAATCGGCCGTGATCTCCATATAATCGGCGACGCACATCGGGCTGCTCGGGATGCCGCTTTCGCCAAAGCCGGGAAAATCCAGCGCATAGACCGTGCGGTATTTGCTCATCTCCTGTATCACAGGCAAAAAACTATTGATGCACCCGCCCCATCCATGCAGCATGAGCAGCGGTGCCCCTGCGCCGGAGATCTCATAATGAATTTGTATGCCGCGAATTTCCTTTTTCACTCAGCTTGTCGCTCCATTTCCGCTCGGATACCCCGCTTCCACATGATAAGCGCATCTTCGCCGGTATCCTCATAATAGCCTTTGCGCACACCTTCGATTTCAAACCCCAATTTGCTATAAAGAGCAATCGCTGCCGCATTCGATTTGCGCACTTCCAGCGTCAAACTATCCGCGCCAAGCTGCCAAGCCTGCAGCAAAACGCCCTGCAGTAAATGCCCTCCATATCCTTTTCGCCGGCAGCGCGGAGAAATACATATCTTATTTATATGCGCTTCATCCAAAATCATCCATATGCCCGCATATCCCAAGGCCTCTTTGCCCTGCCTGAGCAGAAAATACCGGCTTCTTTTGGAACAAAGATCTTCCCACAGCACGTCGCCCGGCCATGGCGAAAAAAAGCACTCCTGTTCTAACCTGCGCAGCTCTGTAAAATCATCTATGCCAGCCCGCACAACCTGCAACTGCTCCATCTGCAAACTCACTGCCCTTTTTCCTTCAAATTCCGCTCTGCCTGGGATTGCACCAGGTAATTGAGCTTTGCCTGCTGGCTGGTGAGCAGCTTTCCCTGCTGCATTGCCGCTAAGGCCAGCGGATAGGCTGCGCTCGCCCTTTGCAGGCAAAATTGGCTGGGGGCAAATGTGCAATCCGGAAAACTCTTTTTTAACTCATCCCGATAGGCCAAAGCGCCGTCTCCCACAAAATAGATCGGCTGGTTAGGCGAAAACTTGGCCTTCAGCTCCTCCAGCTCTAAAACACAGTCTTCCAGTATCTTCTTCCCATTCTCATAGATGGCCGCAAAAACACGCCGGTTGCGCGCATCCATCAGCGCGCAGACAACGCCGCGCTGTTCCGGGGCATTTTGCGCCAGTAAATCTAGAGAACTTATCGCGGCAATCCCCTTTCCAGTGGCCTGAGAAAATGCTTTTATCGTTCCGATGCCAATGCGCAGACCAGTAAACGAGCCCGGCCCAATGCTCACTGCGAAATAATCTATCTGGGAAAGCTTGCATTCCGCTCTTTCAAGGCATTCATCCACCAGCTCCATCAAGACGGCCGAATGATTCAGATGGTGATGCAAATAAACTTCGCTGATCAGGCGTTCCTGTTCAAATACCGCGGCAGAGCAGACCGCACCGGATGTATCGATGGATAATAAACGCATCGCTATTTCGCCTCCCCCAGGCTCTCTTCGCCCTGCAAGAGAATTTCACGCGGCTCTTCGCCCGCCCCTGTCATTTTAATAAATACTGTATTTTCCGGAAGCAGCGCGCCGATGCGCTCCGCCCATTCAATGACGGCAACCTGTCCATCTCCCAGATATTCGGAAAACCCAATCTCATAGAGCTCTTCCGGCTCCTCGATGCGGTAGACATCAAAATGGTTGAGCGGAAGCCTCCCCTGATATTGGCGGACGATTGTAAAAGTCGGGCTTGTGATGGGCTTGTCAATTCCAAGGCCGGCTGCCAGCCCCTGCACAAACACAGTTTTCCCGGCGCCCAGCCCTCCATCCAGGGCAATTGTGCATCCGCCGGAGAGCGTTTGCCCAATTTTTTTT
>JAHZHM010000140.1 GCA_019420265.1 Clostridiales bacterium | reverse complement strand
GAATCCTGAGGAGCAACAGCGATCGCATCTACATCCCGCGCCACTGCGGCCTCAATCATCTCGATCTGAGCCTGCAGGTTGGTGGAATCGTCCGGGCCGTTGAAGCTTGCTTTTACGCCTTTCTCAGCCAGCTCATCAATCGCTTTATCCACGCCCCTCATCACATCCGACCAGAAAGAGCCGGTATATGTCTGCAAAATAACGGCAACTTCGCCAACTTCCTTCTCATCGTTGCCGCCAGAGGTTTCGCCCGGCCCAACAATAGAGCTGGGGCTTTCAGGCTTTTCTTCGCCACCGCCGCTTGAGCAGGAGACGAAAAGCATCGCAACCAAAAGCAATGCAAATACAATAGAAATTGTCTTTTTCATTTTTTCCTCCATATTTCGTTCGGCGCCTTTTGTATGTTCGTTAGTATATCACGGTTACAATGGTCAGTAAACGGCATTTTCTTGCGAAAAATTTGCCTTTTCTGAACCAAACTATATAGGGCACAGAAATTCCATCCGCCTTTGCAAGCCGGTGTTTCCGTTTAGAATTTTTCATATGAAATTGGAATAAAAAAGGAACGCCCACCTTGGCGTTCCCTCTTTGATTTTTTGTTATTCTTCCGGCGTCGGTTCCTGCGAAGGCGGCTCGCTGGGCTCCTGCGGCGGCAGATATGTCGGCATCTGGACGGAAGAAAGATCGATGGTTCCCCCGGTTTTGCCCTGGCTTTCCAATTCTTTTAAGATGTTTTGCAGCCAGGCCAGCTTCTCCTCTATCTGATCTGCTTGTCCAAAAATAACCCGCATCCCATTGGATAGCCCAAGCGTAATGCTGTTGGTGTCCGTCAGATCGACTTCCCTCACCAAATCCGTCAGCTGATAGGCCGTCGTGTTTTCCAGCAGGATGGTCATAATGTTCTGCTTAAAGGTGTCGTCTGTGCGGATTTTGGCTCCCAAGGCAAACTCTGTTACGTTAATTCCACGGATCACCGGCAGATGCTGCGGCTGTTCACTGCTCTCTACATGCCCTAAAATGATGCCGGAATAATCCGTGATGACATAAGTCCCCATAAATTCAAAGCATGCCGCCTCTTTTCGCTCAGTGACGACAAGCGTAATCTTATTTGGAAAAACATACTCGATATTCTGAAGCACCAGATGGGGATCCTGCGCAATGCCCGCCGCCGCAGCCCGCTTGTCCACGCGGAAGATGTGCGTCCCCGAGCGAATGCCAGAAAGCGCGATGACATAAGACGCATCAAAAGACTCTGTCCCGCGCACCTCGATCTCATCCGCGCGGATAAACTGATAGCCCAAAAAACCGACGATGCCCACGAGCACAATCATGCTGAGCAAAAGCGCTGCGGCCTTTTTGCTGTGGCGCTTGCGCGGAGCTGGCTCTTTCATGGCGGCCGGAAGATAGGAGATGTTTTCCCGTGTCGTCAGCTGATGCGGACGCTTTTTGCGGTTTTTCTCCGGCTTCTTAGGCTGCCGCGCCGGCGGCTGTTTTGCCTTCGGTGCGGGCGCTTTTTGCGGCGGAACCGACTTCTTTTTCACAACCGGCGTTTCCTTGAGCGCGCCGCTTTTCTGCGCCTGTTTTTTCGGCCTT
>JAHZHM010000014.1 GCA_019420265.1 Clostridiales bacterium | reverse complement strand
GCTCATCTAACAGCAGCACTTCCGGCTCATTGACCAGCGCCCGGGCGATGGCAACGCGCTGCATCTGGCCGCCCGAAAGCCTGTCGATGCTGCGATCCTCATAGCCCGCCAGACCGACCAGTTTGAGCATATCCTTGACTTTCTTTTGGATATTCTGCTTGCTCATCTTCTTGATCTTCAGGCCAAATGCGATGTTGTCGAACACATCCATATGCGGGAAAGACGGTATTGAGCTTGCGCTTATAGGGAGGCGTCGCCACGATGGATTTGCCCTCAAAGAGGATATCGCCGGATGTGGGTGTTTCAAAACCGCCCAGCAGGCGCAGCATGGTCGTCTTGCCGCAGCCGGAAGGGCCGAGCAGCGTTAAGAATTCATTTTTGCGGATATAGAGATTGATGTTGGATAAGACCTCTACGCCGTCAAACTCCTTATAGACGTTTTTGAATAGGATGAGCTGATTAGACACTTGGTTTTCCTCCGCTATAAATAGTGCCTTTCGGCCTTAGAAACTGGGTGGTGTGGAAACCCAGATAAGCTTTAGTTCGCTTCTGCCGCGGTTTTCGATATAGTGCGGGGCAGAGGGCTTGAAATAGAACGAGCCGTTCTTTTTGATTTTGTGCCGGGAAGCGCCCAGATGCAGGATGCCCGAGCCGGAGAGCACATAGCCGAACTCCTCGCCTTCATGCGGCTCATCGGGCTCCGAACTGGCGCCGGGTGCCAGCGTGAATAAGATAGGCTCCAGCTGGTTCTTCTGGGCGTTTGGGATGAGCCATAAAATGCTGGAATTTTCATCCGTCTTCTCGAACATATCCGCTTCGGAAAAGACGATTTTCTCATCTGCCGTCTCGGTAAAAAATTCTCCCGGCGTCGTCCCCAGGCATTCGAGAATATCCACCAAGGTGACGATGGAAGGGGAAGTCTGATCCCGCTCCAGCTGGGAGATGAACCCCTTGGAAAGCTCGGCGCGATCGGCCAGCTCTTCCTGGGTCAGGCCATATCTGAGCCGGAGACTTTTAATTTTTGCTCCGATTTTGGTGATATCCATGCGGCCTCCAAAAAAGTTTCCATATATTAAACATTTGGTTTACAAATGCTAAACGAAACAGATATAATTTAAGCAGAATGAAAGCGAAAAGTCAATAGGTTTTTGACAAAAACTGATAATTTTTTTTGCGCGGAGGAGAAGCGCCAGTTTTCCCCGGAACAAAGGAGAAATTTCAGGATTTTGATTTTGCCGGAAAAGCAAAAAAGTGCACAGAAAAGTTTAGCAATACTAAACTCCAAAAACCGCAGGAAAGCAGGGAAGATGGGAGAGCAAAAAAAGCGCGCTTGAGCGCCCGGATGGGCTTGCAGAAAAGCTGGGCAGGCAGCTTTGGCAGAAAATTGCAACAAAAAAGAGCGAGAATTTCTCGCTCTTTTTCACCTTGAACTTACGCTTTGCCGTTGCAGCCCAGAACGTTGAGCAGCTTGTGGCGAACCATCTCTTTGATGGCGGCTCTCGCCGGCTTGAGATACTGGCGGGGGTCGAAATCAGAGGGGTTCTCGGCGAAGTGCTTGCGGATGGCAGCCGTCATCGCAAGGCGCAGGTCGGAATCGATGTTGATTTTGCAGACAGCCATGCTGGCAGCCTGGCGGAGCATCTCCTCGGGCACGCCCAGAGCGCCGTCCATCTTGCCGCCGTATTTGTTGATTTCATCGACGAATTCGGGGATGACGGAGCTTGCGCCATGCAGAACGATGGGGAAACCGGGGAGCAGTTCGCTGACTTTCTCGAGAATATCGAAACGCAGCTGGGGCTTGGTGCCGGGCTTGAACTTGTAAGCGCCGTGGCTCGTGCCAATCGCGATGGCCAGGGAATCGACGCCCGTCTTGGAGACGAACTCGTTGACTTCTTCAGGCTGTGTATAGGAAGAATCTTCTTTCTTTACCTTCACTTCATCCTCAACGCCAGCCAGGCGGCCCAGCTCGCCCTCGACGACAACGCCTCTATCGTGCGCATACTCGACGACTTTTTTGGTCAGCGCGATGTTCTCCTCGAAGGGCAGGTGCGAACCGTCGATCATGACGGAGGTGAAACCGCCGTCGATGCAGCTCTTGCAGGTCTCGAACGAATCGCCGTGGTCGAGGTGCAGGCAGATAGGCAGGCCGGTATCTTCGATAGCAGCTTCCACCAGCTTGGTG
>JAHZHM010000139.1 GCA_019420265.1 Clostridiales bacterium | reverse complement strand
AGGCAAAAACCTCTCCTATTTCCTGCTCATTTTTGTAGTAGGAGGCCGAATCAAAGGAACGGTATCCACATTCATATGCGTCTTTCAAAAACTGACCCATAGGGTTCTGATCCGTTACCCGATATGTCCCAAAAAACACCTTGGGCAAAACCATCCCATTTGCCAGCTTTATGTTTTCCATTCTAGCACTCCTCTCTCTGCCGCTGCCTATTTTGTTTCACTGCGCTTTTGCAGCTCGACTAGAATTGCCGATACCACCGAAACATCCTTCCAGGCGCATTCAATTTCCAGCGTGCAGGGCGCTCCGTCAGTCAGCCGCACGCTCATATCCAACCCTTTTTTCTGCTGCATGGTTTGAATAAGTTTTTGCAGAAGTTCGGCCTGCTGTTGCTCGGCCTGAATGCAGATGTGCGCCAGCTCGGAATCCATCGCTCCGCTCATTTGCATTTGGAGCGCCCTCTTTTCCTGCCCCTGCTCTTCTGCCGCTTCCTGCTCATCCTCTTGCGGCACAGGCTGCTCCTCTTCGCTCGGCTCCTGCAAGGGCTCATCCAACTGCGCAGCCTCCTGGCGCTTCTGTTCCAGAATTTCTTCCTGAATATCCAGCTCCTTCTCCAACTCAGCCGCCTCCAGCGCCCGCTGACGCCGCAGCGCGATATTGCCAGCAAACATGATGAGAATGGCAAGGAAGAGCACAAGGATGGAGATAGCCAAAATCAGGCCATATCCGCCTTCCAAAATCGCCAGCAGATATCCCACATCCTCAATATAATATTCAGCTCGTCCCAAAATCAGACCTTGATCGACGCAAAGTTCGGGCGTTTCTTCATTCAGATAAAGCGTCGCGCTTCCCTCTTCCATCGACGCAACACTGCCCAAATAAATTTTTGTGGAAGTGGGCGCGTTGGGATAATAGAACGCGACGACTTTGCCCTTCTCATAGTTTTCTCCTGCCTGGGATAGGCGCACCAAAACCATGGCGTCCCTTGGAACTGCCTGGTATCCGCCGTTGGAGGAACATGCAGACCAACCAAAAATATCTGGAAGCTCGCCCTGCTCCGTATCACAGGCGGCAAACCAGATGAGGCCCGCCGATAAAATCATAAAGATGGAGGCCAGAATGATCCCCAGAACCTGAAATCCGATCTTTGGTTTCTGATACTTTTCTAACTGTTTTTTTACCATATCACTCACCTCTGTTGTCTTCAAATTTAGCCGATTGGAGAGTTGATTTTGAAACTAGTTTTCCCTATTATAATATAAATAATCATGAAAGTCCACATATTGCGCATGGCCTCTGTCTATTTTTGCCAAAATCAAACGGAGCACCCCGGCAGGAATTGCCCTGAAGTTTTCGTTGACATTTGACAAAAAAAACATATAATTATATTTGAACGAGATTTGGATTTTTTATTCTAGCCTTCATTTTAAACATATTAATTGCCCTGTCGTTTGCGCGAGGCACATTGATATTTTTTTATCAAGGCTGTCCTCTCTCCCGTTCCTTGCAGCATCATAATAAACGATTGGAAGGTATTGATTATGAGTGGAACCAAAAAGAACAAGGTTGTTGTCATCGGGGCCGGAAGAGTTGGCGAATCCGTTGTCTATACCCTCGCGCTGAGCCGCGTCGCCTCTGAGGTTGTCATGGTCGATGTCGCGGTAGATCGCGCAAAAGGCAGCGCGCTGGATGTCAACCACGGTCTCGCTTTTCATAAACAAGTTGTCGTGCGCCAAGGCGATTACTCCGATTGCGCGGATGCGAAAGTCATCATCGTATCTGCTGGTCTGGCAAGAAAACCCGGGCAAACGCGCCTGGATCTTGCAAAGAGCAATGTCAATATTGCCCGCTCGATTTCCAAGAGCATTATGGAATATGCAGATGATCCCATCATCGTCGTCATTTCCAATCCTGTCGATGTCCTTACCTATGTCATTCAAAAAGAAACCGGCCTGCCCAGCTCTCGCGTCATCGGCTCCGGCACAATTTTAGATACCGCCCGCCTGCGCTATATGCTCAGCGAAGAGTGCGATGTGGATGTGACGGATGTCAACGCATACATCCTGGGCGAGCATGGCGATAGTCAGGTCGCCGCCTGGAGCTGCGCCACCATCGCTGGTATGCCCCTACTGGAGTATTGCGATAAAAATGGCATCGAGATCCGCTCTAAGCTGCAGACCATCGCCGAAGAGACTGCCAAAGCCGGCGGCACGGTCATTTCCCTGAAAGGCGCAACCTATCTTGGCATCGCCATGAATACCTCTCGCATTGTTGATGCAATTTTAGAAGATGAAAAAACTGTGCTTCCCGTCAGCCATGTGCTAAACGGTGAAGTGTTAGGCATCGAAGATGTAGCCGTCAGCTTCCCCTGCGTTGTCAACGCAGATGGGATCAAGAAAATCCTCGATATCTCCTATGCCGCGGATGAAGAAAAGGCAATTATTGCTTCTGCTGAAAAGCTCAAGGCTTTCACGCAGGATGCATTAAATATGTAGTGAAAGGGAGAAA
>JAHZHM010000138.1 GCA_019420265.1 Clostridiales bacterium | reverse complement strand
GGTAAGGAAGCCGCAGAGGCAATGCTTCAAGCCATCAGAGCGGTGTTTCCCGATGCGACCTGCATTGTGCTTCCCATTTCAGACGGCGGAGAAGGGGCGGCCCATGTCTTGGCCTCTGCTCTCCCGGGAAAGTTCTACCAAAAGCAGGTCTGCGGCCCGTATGAAAAGCCTGTGCAGGCTTCTTATTATCTGACGGAATCTCGCCTGGGCATCGTAGAGCTGGCAGAGGCAGCCGGGCTGACTTTGACCACGCCTGGGGAGCGCAATCCACTCTATGCGACAACTTTCGGCGTGGGAGAGCTTTTGCTAGACGCCATCGCCAACGGCGCAACACAGCTTTGCCTGACGCTAGGTGGAAGTGCCACCAACGATGGCGGGGCTGGCATCGCGAAAGCGCTGGGCATTCGCTTGCTGAATCGGGATGGCAAGGAAGTTGCGCCCCACTGCGCAGGGCTAGAGGAGCTTGCGCATATCGATGCCGCTGGAATGCGCCCGGAATTTCGAGAAATCCCCATTCTCATTGCCTGCGATGTGAAAAATCCACTCTGCGGCCCGGAAGGCGCCTCGCATATTTATGGGCCGCAAAAAGGCGCAGATGCGCACATGGTGGGGCAGATGGATGCCATTTTGGCGCACTATGAAACGCTGCTTTCCGACACATCTGGCAATCAGTCGCTGGGCGCTCTAGCTGGCAGCGGTGCGGCTGGCGGGGCAGCGCTCCCGCTTCTGGCTTTCTGCAACGCCAAAATTGTCTCGGGAATCGACTTGGTGCTGGATACGCTGGAATTTGAGCGGCATCTGCAAGACGCAAATCTTGTGCTGACAGGTGAAGGCAAAATCGACGGGCAGACGAAGTATGGAAAAGCGATAGAGGGCATCATCGCCCGGGCGCAAAACAAAAATGTCCCTGTCTGGGCCTTTGCTGGCATTTTGGAGAAAACGGAGGCTGGCCGCCAGCAAGTTCGCTTTTGGGGAATCAACCCGCCCGGCCAGAGCAGAGAAGAGAGCATGCGCTCTGCGTTTGAGAATTTGCGATCAAGCTGCCAAAAAGCGCTGGAAGAATTGCAAGAATTGGTTGGAGCATAGCCAATTATCTGATATAATGGTAAAAAAGGGAGAAATGAGGA
>JAHZHM010000137.1:1561-2636 GCA_019420265.1 Clostridiales bacterium | reverse complement strand
GCAACCTGCTGGCCGTGGGCTCGGGAGCGTTCTATGCCGTCGTTTTCATGCTGGAGGCCTTCCCGGAGGGCGATTCTCTCTCCTCTATGGTCATCACGCACAGCTTTTGCGCCGTGCTGGGCATTCCGTTTATTTTACAGGAGACGGATTTTAGCTTCGCGCCCGTCATGAGCATCATCGTGCTGGGCATCGTTCAGCAGGGTGCGGCATTCCTCTGCCTCTCCAAGGGGCTGAAGGAGACGCCGCCTGTGGCCGCCAGCCTGGTTTCCGCGCTGGAGCCCATCTTAAACCCGGTTTGGGTTGCCATTTTCTACGGCGAGTTCCCCAGCATCATCGCGCTGGCTGGGGCGGCCGTCGTCATCGGGGCGGTGGTCTGCTATAATCTGCAAAACGCCAAGCTGGCAAAGCGGGAGGCCGAGCGCGCCGCCCGGGAAGAGCAGCAGGCGCAGGCAGAATAGGCGCAAAAATAAATTTGCCAAGCAAAAGACCGGGCAAAGTCCGGTCTTTTTTTGTTTTGACTGCCAGGAAGCGAGGAGGCTCTTTTTAGGATGTGGGGGAAGGGCCTTTCGTAGCCATGGGGCAAAGCCCCATACCCCATTACTAAAAATGTAAAGAGGATAATGCGAAGAGAAAGTCTGTGTGTGGCACAGCCTGTGCGAGCATTTGCTGTCTGGCAAACCGGCTGCCAGCGGCGCGAGAAACTCTGACAGGTTTTGCATCCCTAACATTCGGGTGCGGCGGTGTGTGCGGAGTTGGTAGGTTGTTCCGCTCTGACATTTTGGTGCAAAAGGTCAAGGGCCTCTCTTAATCATGGGGTTACACCCCATACCCCATGGAAAGGGGCAGTGCGAAAAAAAAGTCTGCGCGGTGGGCAGAGACCAGGAAAGCATTTGCCTTCTGGCAAATCGGCCGCCAGCGGCGCGTACGGTGGGCACAACCCGTGCGAGTATTTACTCTCTAGCAAACCGACTTTCAGCTTCGCGTGCAGCTCTGACAGGTTCCACCATCCCACCATTCGGGTATAGAAACCTTTGCAGGAGCCAGGGCTTGACTTAAAGCCCGCTTTAAGAAGTAT
>JAHZHM010000137.1:0-1551 GCA_019420265.1 Clostridiales bacterium | reverse complement strand
GTGCGCTCATGTTGAATTTTACGCATGATATTCCAACCAAGCTGTATTTTGGCAAAGGCCAGATCAGCCATCTTAGAGAATCGCTGGAGCAGTTTGGCAAAAACGTGCTGCTGACCTATGGCGGCGGCTCCATAAAGAAAATCGGCCTGTATGATGCGGTCATGCAGATTCTGGGGGAGGGAGGCTTTGCCGTAACCGAGCTCTCGGGCATTGAGCCAAATCCGCGCATTGAATCTGTCGAGGAGGGCGTGCGGCTTTGCCGGGAGAATCACATCGATGTCATCCTGGCAGTGGGCGGCGGAAGCACAATCGATTGCTCCAAAGCCATTGCGGCCGGCGTGTTCTATGAAGGGGAAGACCTCTGGCGGATGGTAAAAGAAAAGCACGGCCTGCTGAAAGCCCTGCCGCTGGTGGATATTCTCACGCTCAGCGCCACAGGGTCTGAGTTCGACGGGGGAGCCGTCATCACCAATTTAAAGACCAACGAGAAGCTGGGCAATTCCTATACTTACCCCGCTGCCTCCATCTGCGATCCGAGCTACACTTTCAGCGTCTCCGCCTATCAGACCGCGGCAGGCTCGGCAGATATCATGAGCCATATCTTCGAGAACTACTTCTCCCGCACAGACGACAGCGATCTTTCGGACGGCATTGCGGAATCCATTCTCAAATCCGTGATGAAAAACTGCCCCATCGCCATCGCCGAGCCGGAGAACTATAGCGCCAGAGCCAATCTGATGGCAGATTCCTCTGTGGCGTGCTCGGGCATACCGCTCTATGGCAAGCAGGCGACGGGCTGGCCCTGCCATGCAATGGAGCACGAGCTTTCCGCCTATTACGATATCACCCATGGCGTCGGCCTGGCGATTCTAACGCCCCGCTGGATGCGCCATATTCTTGAAAAAGACCCTTCCGTAACCGGGCGCTTTGCGAAATTTGCCCGGAATGTGATGGGCCTAGATGGCCAGGATGAGGCGGCGCTGGCAAGAGAGGGCATCGATGCGCTGGAGAAATATTTCGTCTCCACCGGCATCCCCATGACGCTGAGCGAACTGCATATCGGCGAGGAAAACTTTATGGCAATGGCCGCGCATGCAAATGAGGAAAAAGACCTTTCCACGGCCTATGTCCCGCTGACGAATGAAGATATTGTCAGCATCTATCGGGCCTGCCTATAGGCTGCAGCAAGAGAAAAAAGAGCGCTTATGCGCTCTTTTTTTATTCCCGTGCCGCATCGTCTGCAAGCCCGCGCGTTCTTTTGATATTCTGCTTTCCAGATGAGGGCGCCTTCCTGACTAGAAGAGGCCTTTCTTTATCCTTTCGCCCGCTGTTTGCACTAGCCTATTATGCACTCCAAGCGCATTTTGCCGCTCCACTTCCCAGGTGATGGGTATGAGGCTTGTCCCATGTCTAAGAGCGGCTCTTGCCCTTTTGCACCCGAATGTCGAAACAGTGAAACCTGCCATCCTCGTCCGCGTCGCTGGCAGTCGGTTTGCCAGTTAGCAAATGCTCTCCCGGCCTCTGCTTGCCGCGCAAACTTTCTTTTCGCAC
>JAHZHM010000136.1 GCA_019420265.1 Clostridiales bacterium | reverse complement strand
TGGCTTTTTCACGATGCTGCTTGGGCTGATCGACGAGCGAAAGCCGGATTATCTCGCGGTTTCTTTTGATTTGAAGGGGCCGACTTTCCGCAAGGAGATGTTCGGCGATTATAAAGGCAATCGGCAAAAAACGCCGGATGAGCTGCTGAGCCAGTTTCCACTGATCAAAGAAGCGCTGCATAGGCTCAGTATCCCCATCTTGGAAATTCAGGGCTATGAAGCAGACGATGTAATTGGCACAGTCGCAAAGCGCGCGGATCAAGAGGGGGTTGAGGCTTATGTCGTCACGGGCGATCGGGATTCTCTTCAGCTCATCACGCAGTCGACAAAAGTGCTGCTGACGCGCAAAGGCGTGAGCGAAATTGAGGTTTTCGATCAGGCGCATCTGAAGGAAGTTTATGGCCTAGAGCCTTGGCAGATCATCGATCTGAAAGGGCTGATGGGCGATGCCTCGGATAATATCCCCGGAATCAAAGGAGTGGGCGAAAAGACGGCGCTCAAATTGCTGGCAGAGTTTGAATCTATCGAAAATCTCTATGAACACCTGGATGAATTGCCGGGCAATAAAATGAAAGAAAAGATTGTCGCCGGAAAGGAGAGCGCGTTTCTCTCCAAAAAACTGGCAACGATTGTTACAGATGTACCCATCGCCTTCGAGCTGGAGGAACTGGCTTTCCGCGGTTTGGAAGATCAGGCGCTCTATCAGGTGCTCTCTTCGCTGGAGTTTTCTTCTCTGATCAAGCGCCGCGGCCTGGCTGGAGAGCAGATTCAGGCAAAGGAGCCGGAATGCTTTTCTCTGCGCAAAAGGGAAGAGATTGAGCGGCTGAAAAAGGAGGCAAAAGCTGCCGGAAGGCTTGCGCTCTGCCAAGAGGGAGATGTGCTCTACTTTGCCGTAAAGCCGGAGGAAGAATTCGAGCTCGCGCTCTCGTATACTCTGCTGGACGAAGGGCTATCGCCTTCGGATGCGATTGAGCAATTGAAAGCGATTTTGGAAGAGCCAGCGATCGCGAAAACCGCACATGATGCCAAGGCTTTGCTGCATCTTTTTGGGGAGCAGGGCTGTCAGGTGGAAGGGATTGCCTTTGATACAGCTCTGGCAGATTATGTTTTAGATCCAACGCAGCGCAATTTTACGATAGAGAAGCTCAAAAACCGGTACCACGCTGCAGGAAGGGCGAGTGCGCTGTTTGCCGTTGAGGAAGCGCAAAAAAGGCAGATAAAAGAAAAGCAACTGGAAGAGGTTTATTACCACATTGAACTGCCTTTGCTTTATGTGCTGTATTCTATGGAACTACAGGGGGTTCGCGTCAATTTACAGTTGCTTCAGAAACTGAAAGTGGAATATGCAGAGCAAATCGATAGCCTAGTCAAGGAGATTTACGAGCTGGCTGGGACAGATTCCTTCAATATTGCCTCTACAAAACAATTGGGTGTGGTTCTGTTTGAAAAGCTGGACCGGCCAGTGATCAGAAAAACAAAAACTGGCTATTCCACGGATATTGAAGTGCTGGAGCGCTTGCAGGGGCAGCACCCGATCATTCAAAAACTGATCGAATATCGGCAGGTGACTAAGCTCAAAAGCACATATATTGACGGGCTGGAAGCGGTGGTCGATCCGAAAACGCACAAAGTGCACACGACTTTCAACCAACTTGTTACGGCAACCGGCAGAATTTCCAGCACAGAGCCAAACCTGCAAAATATCCCGGTACGAAGTGATTTTGGTGCGAAAATCCGCGAACTGTTTATCCCGGAGAACGAGAAAAACCTGATCGTTGCAGCCGATTACTCCCAAATTGAGCTGCGCGTTTTGGCGGATATCACAAACGATAGGCATCTATGCGACGCTTTCAACAATGACGAGGATATTCACACCCGCACGGCGTCGGAGGTCTTTGGCATTCCGATGGAGCTGGTAACGCCGGAGATGCGGAGCAGTTCAAAAGCGGTC
>JAHZHM010000135.1 GCA_019420265.1 Clostridiales bacterium | reverse complement strand
TTGAGCGTATCCTGGTGAGCTATATGCGAAAGGACAGCCTCTATTGCAGAGTCAACGCGTTGCAGGCGCTCTATGGATTTGCCAGCGAGGAGAGCATGGCGGAGGCCATCGCACTGCTGGATCGGCAGCATGGCCTGCCGCATGAAAAGATACTGACGGATGGCCTTTTGCAGTTTGCGGGAGATCACGCAAAGCTGGTGCGGCTTTTATGGCAGAAAATGGAGAGTTTTTCCGGCAAAACACCGCTTTCAAAGCGGAGACTACTGTGAACAGATGCTCGCCATCATGCAAAACGAAAGCGAAGATAAGGAGCTTCGTCTTTCGGCTATTCGGTATTTTGGGCGCTATTTCTACGCTCCCGCCAAGCAAGCGCTGCTTGCCTTCGCCTCGGATCGCAACCCGCTCAATTGGGAATATGCCGCGATTGCCGTCAGCTCCCTTGGCCGATACGATGGAGAAGATGTGCTGGAAGCGCTGATCGGCGCTGCGCATAGCTCCAATTGGTATGTCCGCCAAAATGCTGCGGCCAGCCTGCAAGCGCATCATCGGGAATACAGCGAGATGATGGATGTGCTGGGTGGGCGGGATCGGTATGCCCGCGAGATGCTGATGTATCAGATGGATTTGCAGCGCCTTAAGAGCGGGGCGCAGGAGGCCACGATATGAGAGATATTTTTCAAATCTTCTTCAAATATGTGGGAATATTTTTTGTGCTGTATATGGTGGGGTATGCCAGCTTTCTGATGCTTTCCGTAACGGTTGGAGCGTCCTCGCTCTATGGCGCAAAGCGGCGCAACGCGCTGAAAAACGAGCTGATGGACGATTACTATTTGCCCGTTTCCATTCTCGTTCCGGCCTATAACGAAGGCGTTACCATTGAAGCCACTGTCCGCTCGCTTTTGGAGCTGGATTACAAATTATATGAAATTATTGTGATCGACGATGGTTCCACGGATCAGACGGCGCAGGTGGTGAGGGAGGCGTTTCATATGACGCAGATTCGCCGCCCGATTCAGAGAAAACTAAAATGCGCCGCGGTGGAGACAATTTATGAAACCAGAGACTATAAAGTGCCGATTACTTTGATCCGCAAGAAAAATGGCGGGAAGGGAGATGCCCTGAATATGGGCATCAATGCGGCGCAGTATCCTTATTTTCTCAGCATGGATGCGGATTCTGTGCTGCAAAGAGATTCGCTCAAGAAAATCGTCCGCCCGGTGCTGGAGGAGGATGGAGTTGTTGCGGTGGGCGGCGCGGTGCGGCCCTGCAACGACGCCAAGCTGGAAAACGGCCAGATTGTGCAGTATCACATGCCGCGCAAAATCCTCCCTTGTATGCAGGTTCTGGAATACGACAGGTCTTTTTTGGCGGCGCGCATTCTGTTCGATAAATTCAATGGTTCCATCATTATTTCGGGAGCGTTTGGGTTGTTTAAAAAGAACCTGGTCATTGATGCCGGCGGATATGATGCAAAAACTGTGGGGGAAGATATGGAGCTGGTTGTCAAGCTGCATGTATTCTGCCGGGAGCACGGCATCCCATATAGCATTCGGTATGCCACAGATGCCGTATGCTGGACGCAGGCACCCGAAAAACTCTCGGATTTGTGCAGGCAGCGCCGGCGCTGGCATATCGGCCTGTATCAGAGCATGATCAAGCACCACGGCATTTTCCTTAACACAAAATATGGCCTGATCAGCTATATTTCCTATTTCTATTTTTTGATTTATGAGCTGTTCTCGCCTTATATTGAAGTGCTGGGCACGCTCTGCATGGTGCTGGCCTCCGCGCTGGATATGCTGAATGTGCCGTTCATGCTGATGTATTTGGGCATTTATATCGCGTATGCCTCTATCCTGTCCCTGACGGCTTTTTTCGCACGGGTGCATACTATCGATCTGAAGCTGAGCGTGACG
>JAHZHM010000134.1:14816-24339 GCA_019420265.1 Clostridiales bacterium | reverse complement strand
CTTTGAGCTGCTGGGAAAATTCGCCGCCCGAAATGCCCTCGGCAAAGCCAGGGTAGTTTTCCAGATGATGCGTATAGGCGATTTGCCCGCCCGGCACCTGCTTTTCTACCACTGCAACCCGCAGACCGCTGCGCGCCGCATAAATGGCCGCCGCCAGCCCCGCAGGGCCCGCGCCAATAATAAAAACGTCGTACATAAATTGCTCCTTCCCACGCCCCGCTTTGAACTTTCTGCGGCAGGATGGTTCGCTTTGAAACGCATCTTATCGGCCATTCCCATAGATGCCGCGCCTGCGGCAAATACGGCAGCGCCTGCACGATTGCATTCCCAAAACCCGCCCGAGTTCTTCCTTCGGCAACGGGTGAGAACATTATAGCACAGGCATCCCAAAATGTCCAAACGGGAGATTTCTTCACTCCCTCTTATCATGCAGTATTTTGCGGCAATTACTCTTTCCCTCGCGGATTTTCTTTTCCCGCTTTGCCGGCGTCTCCCAGAATAAGGCCCGATAAAGTGTTATATTTTGCCCCCGGGAAAAAACAGCGTGCATTTTGGGCATAAAAAAACCCCGGAAAAACCGGGGTTGTAATTTCTCTTGTGAAATTATCTCTTGGAGAACTGGGGAGCTCTTCTTGCGGCTTTGAGGCCGTATTTCTTTCTTTCCTTCATTCTCGGGTCTCTGGTGAGGTAGCCAGCGGCTTTCACTTCGCCGCGCAGATCCGGCTCTGCCTTGATGAGCGCGCGCGCGATGCCGTGGCGCATTGCGCCAGCCTGGCCGGTATAGCCGCCGCCATGCACCGTAGCGATGACGTCGTAGCTGCCCAGGCGCTCTGTCAGCTCCAGAGGCGAACGGACGAGCATCCGCAGCGTCTCATAGCCGAAAAACTCCTCGAGGTCTTTATGGTTTACCGTGATATTGCCATTCCCCGCAATCAGGCGGACTCTGGCGACGGATTTCTTTCTTCTGCCTGTTCCCAGGAACTGTTCTTTTGCCATCGTTTCTTACCTCCCTCTTACAGGTCCAGCGCCGTGGGGCACTGCGCAGCGTGCTTATGCTCTGCGCCCTTATAGACATAGAGCTTGGAGAGCATCTGGCTGCCAATTTTATTCTTGGGCATCATTCTCTCAACAGCCTTCTCGAACGCGAAATCGCTCTTCTCTGCCATCAGTCTCTTATAAGAGATTTCCCGCAGGCCGCCGCGGTAACCCGTGTAGCTGCGGTATACTTTCTTATCCAGCTTTTTGCCGGTCAGCACCAGTTTATCTGTATTGACGACGATGACGTAATCGCCGGTATCCAGGCTGGGCGTGTAAGTCGGCTTGTTCTTTCCCATCAAAATAGCGGCAACCTGGCTGGCAAGGCGGCCAAAGGTTTTGCCTTCCGCATCTACGACATACCATTTTCTCTCGATATTGCCGTGCGGCATATATGTCTTCATGAGGCGTTCCTCCTATCGTTAAGTTGCTCGGCGCAAGCGCCAGTGATTATGGTAGACGCACGAGTTTTTACGGGGCTAGTGCAAAAATCCATGCACATTATATTTTAGCCAAGCCAAAGGGCGATGTCAAGGGATATTTTGCACTTTTGGCCAAGTTTATGCAGCCCGCGCGCGGTTTTTTCTAATAATAGACCTCCATCATGGTCAGCCCGCGGGCGACGGCGGTGGGCCCGGCGTTTTTGCGCTCCAGGCTCCCCAGAATGCGCCGCACCTGCTCCGGCGGGTATTTGCCCTTGCCCACATCCATGAGCGTTCCGGCGATGATGCGCACCATATTATAGAGAAAGCCGTTGCCCGTGATATCCAGATAGACCATGCTGCCCTGGCGGGAGATGCGCAGGCTGTCCACCCGGCGCACCGTGCCCACCAGGTTGCTGCCCTCGGCCTTGAAGGCGTTAAAATCGTGCTCGCCCACCAGATACGCCGCGCCCGCCTGCATGGCCGCCTCGTTTAGCGGAATGGGGCAATGCGCGCAGGTCTGCCGGCCAATGGCGCAGTTATGCCGCTCGTTATAGATGGCATAGCGATAGTGCTTGCCCCTGGCGGATTTTCTGGCGTGGAACTCCTCCGAGACCTCCTGGGCGCTTCTAACCCGGATATCCGGCGGCAGCTGCTGGTTGAACACGAAGCTCAGCTTTTCCGCCGGAATGGAGGTCTGCGTATCAAAGTGTGCGCACTGCCCCAGGGCATGCACGCCGGCATCCGTCCGCCCAGCGCCGATGATGCGCCGCCGCTCTCCCGTCGCCCGGAAAAGCGCGGCCTCCAGCTCGCCCTGAATGGATGCGCCGTTCTCCTGCACCTGCCAGCCCGAGTAGTTCGTGCCTTCGTATTCCACGATTAGCTTCACTCTCATGGCTAGAACCCAAAGCCGATAAACACGCACAGCCCGGCAAAGAGCAGCAGCGCCAGATAGTCGCGCAGCTGCACATGAAAGACTTTCATGCGCGTGCGGTTATCGCCGCCGTGATAGCAGCGCGCCTCCATGGCCAGCGCCAGCTCGTCTGCCCGCTTAAAGGCGCTGACGAACAGCGGCACCAGGATGGGAATCATGCCCTTGGCCTTTTCCATCAGTCCGCCCGAATCAAAGGAAGCGCCCCGGGCCGTCTGCGCCTTCATAATGCGATCCGTCTCCTCCATCAGCGTGGGGATAAACCGCAGGGCGATGCTCATCATCAGCGCCATCTCGTGCACGGGAAAGCGCACGACCTTGAGCGGCCGCAGCAGGGATTCCAGCGCGTCTGTGATCTCCTTGGGGGAGGTGGTCAGCGTCAGAATCGTGGAGCACATGACCAGCAGAATCAACCGGATTGCCAGCTCGATGGCTTTTAGGATGCCCTCCTGATAGATTTTGATGGCGCCCCATTGCCAGAGGATTTTCTCTCCGGTCAAAAAGAAGATGTTCATGACAAAAGTCAATAAAATGACAAACCACATGGGCTTGATGCCTTTGAGCACGAACTTGATGGAGATGCGCGAACACGCGACTGCGAGCAGCAGCATGCCCAGAATTGCCAGATAGCCCCAGTAGGTATGCACAAAAAAGATGAGCACGATGATGGCGATGGTCAGCAGCAGCTTGACTCTGGGATCCAGCCGGTGCATGAGCGAGCTTCCGGGAAAATATTGCCCTAGCGCGACATTTTTCATTGCTCTCTCCCTCCCAGCTTTTCTGCCAGATAGCCCAGCATTTCATCATAGCGGATGATGCCCGGCGGAACATCCATGCCCCGCGCCCGCAGCTGCCCAGCCAGCTTGGCGGCTTCGGGCAAATCCAGCCCAGCGGCAAGCAGCTTCTCCTCCTGCGCGAAAACTTCCTTCGGCGTGCCGTTCAGATACAGTTCGCCGCCCTTCATCACCAGCACCCGGCCAGCATATTCCGCCAGGTTGTCCATATTGTGCGAGATCATCAGGATGGTGATGCCCGTCTCGTTCAGATCCCGGGAGAGCTGCATGAAGTTTTCCCGGCCCATAGGGTCCAGCCCGGCGATGGGCTCGTCCAAAATCAGGATAGAAGGCTCCATTGCCAGCACGCCGGCGATGGCAATTTTGCGCTTTTGCCCGCCCGAGAGCGAGAAGGGCGATTTATCCTTATAGAGCTCGTAATCGATGCCCACATGCTCCAGCGCGACGCGCACCCGCCCGGCAATTTCGCTTTCGGGAATGCCCATTTTGCGCGGGCCATAGGCCACATCCTTTTCCACCGTCTCCTCAAAGAGCTGATATTCGGGATACTGGAACACCACGCCCAGCGTCCGCCGAAGCTGCTTGCGATCCGCCTTTTTGGCCATGTAGTCCACGCCGCCAATGAGCACCTGGCCCTGCGCGCCATCCAGCAGGCCGCTGATGACCTGAATCAGCGTGCTCTTGCCGCTGCCCGTGTGCCCGATGATGCCCACGAACTCGCCGTCTGCGATCTCGAAGCTGACGTTTTTGAGCGCCTGATGCTCGAAGGGCGTGCCGGGCATATAGGTATAAGAAAGGTTTTTTACTGTAATTGACATAGCTGCTCTGCAAGCTCCTCTCTGGTCAGCGCGGGACTTAGGGCAATTCCCTTCTTTTTCAGATCCATATAGAGCTGTGCGGCGAAGGGCGGCAAAAGCTCGGCCTTTTGGAGCAGCTGCTCATCGAAGAAAATCTCCTGGGGCGTGCCCTTTTTCAGCACAAACCCACCCCGCATCACCACCACCTGATCCGCGTCTACCGCCTCTTCCATGAAGTGCGTGATGAGCAGAATGGTCATGCCCTGGGCGTTCAGCTGATGGATGATCTCCAAAATGTCGCTGCGCCCCTTGGGATCCAGCATGGCCGTCGCCTCATCGAAGATGATCATCTTGGGGTGCATGGCCAAGGTGCTGGCTATGGCGATGCGCTGCTTTTGACCTCCCGAGAGCATATGCGGCGCGCGCTTTTGATACTGCTCCATGCCCACCATCTCCAGCGACTGCTGCACGCGCTCCAGAATTTCCTCTCTGGGCACGCCGAGGTTTTCCGGCCCAAAGGCGACTTCCTCATCCACCACCGTGGCCACCAGCTGGTTATCCGGGTTTTGAAAGACCATGCCCGCCGTCTCCCGAATGGCCAGCTGGTTTTCCTCCTTGGAAGTATCCATCCCGGCGACTTCCAATCTGCCCGAGGTTGGCGTATTCAGCGCGTTCACCAGCCGGGCAAAGGTGGATTTGCCGCTGCCGTTATGCCCGAGTATGACGACAAACTCCCCTTCTTTGACGGAAAGGTCGATGCCGTTTAAGGCGAAGTGGTAGGTTTCGTCTTCAGAAATATAGGCGAACTTGAGCGCTTCCGCCTCTAAAATTTGTTGCATCCTGCTACCTGCTTTCTTTCTGGCCGCACCCGGCTTTGAAAAATGCCCCGCCCGAAGGCAAGGCGCACCGCCCAAAGCCAGCGGGAGACGCCGCCGGGCTCTTCCGCATATGGGCCGCGGCCTGCCGCATTCAAAACGGGCA
This sequence comes from Clostridiales bacterium, assembly GCA_019420265.1. Lineage (GTDB taxonomy): Bacteria > Bacillota > Clostridia > Christensenellales > Christensenellaceae > QANA01. Next base: position 19,379 of record JAHZHM010000134.1, on the reverse strand, counting down.
AGCCCGAAATGAAAAGAAAAGAGGCTTTGAGTGCATGCGCCCCAAAGCCCCTCTCTGGCAATTAGACCAGCTCGAGAATCACCATTTCCGCCGCATCGCCGCGTCTCGGCCCCATCTTGATGATGCGGGTATAGCCGCCGCCCTGGCCCAGAGATTCTGCCCGGGCTGCATACTTCGGAGCGATTTCTCTAAATACTTTTTCCACAACGGGATATTTGACATCCCCCGTGCGCTGATTGTATTTGTATTTGCTCTCCTTCTCCAGCTTTTCCGGCTTGACGTTATAAAGATAAGCCAGCATCTGGCGTCTGACGGCCAGCTTTTCCGGAGCATCGTTTACGAACTCTTTCTCTACAATATTGCCCTTATCATCCTTGACGGATTTCGTGACAGTTACTGTATTTTTATACTGCTTCATGGCCTTCGTGATCATCTTCTCAGCGATTCTGCGAACTTCTCTGGCCTTGGCGTCTGTCGTCTCGATTCTGCCATTCCAAAGAAGAGCGGTAACCTGATTTCTGAGAACGGCCTTTCTCGGGCCCGAGGCCATGTTTAATTTGGTATAGTTTGCCACCTTCGTGTGCCTCCTAGCTACAGATTAATCATCCTGACGAAGGCTGAGCCCCAAGGTCGCAAGCTTCTGCTGGACTTCCTCCAGAGATTTTCTGCCCAGGTTTCTTACCTTCATCATTTCTTCTTCGTTCTTTTTGATGAGCTCTTCGATCGTGTTGATGCCTGCGCGCTTTAAGCAGTTATAGGAGCGCACGGACAAATCCAGCTCTTCGATGGTGATCTCAAGGATTTTCTCTTTCTTTGCATCCTCTTTGGCCACCATGATCTCGACATCGCCCACATGATCCGCCAGACCCACGAACTGGCTCAGATACTCGGTTAAAATCTTAGCCGCAAAGGAAACGGCCTCGTCTGCCGGGATGGAGCCATCCGTCCAGACATCCAGCGTCAGCTTGTCAAAATCTGTGATTTGGCCAACGCGGGTATTTTCCACCGTGAAGTTTGCCTTGGTTACGGGGGTATAGAGCGAATCCATGGGAATCACGCCAATGGGCATATCCGGCTCTTTGTTCTTATCTGCAAGAACATAGCCTCTGCCATGGGCCAGCGTAATTTCCATCGTCAGCGCTGCGTTGTCGTCCAGTGTGGCGATATGAAGATCCGGATTGATAATTTCCACATCGGAATCCAAAGAAATATCCGCCGCTGTCACTTCCTTTGGGCCCACGACATCCAGCGTCAGCGTCTTGGGCTCATCGGAATACAGCTTTGCGCGCAATCCTTTAAGGTTCAGCACGATGTTTGTGACGTCTTCCCGAACGCCGGGAACCGTGGAAAACTCGTGCAACACTCCATCAATCTTGATTTTCGTCACCGCTACACCAGGAAGGCAGGAAAGCAGGACTCTTCTCAGAGAGTTGCCAAGTGTTGTCCCAAAGCCCCGCTCGAGGGGCTCCATCACGAATCTCGCATAGCTTCTGTCAGCATTGTGCTCAGTGCATTCGATCTTCGGCTTTTCAATTTCCAACATGTACGAAAAACCCTCCTTAAAGTTAGTTGCGGTTCGAACTATTGTTATCTAGAATACAGCTCGACGATCAAGTGCTCTTCAATGGTTAAATCCATATCATCTCTCTCAGGCAGCGCTACCACGCTTGCGGAAAGACCGCCCTCGGCAACCGAGAGCCACTTGGGAACCGGCTTGCCAGCCTGCTCCGCGATCTGCTTGAAGCGCTCTGTTCCGGCGCTCTTTGCCTTGACGGCGATGACATCACCCACCGCGACTCTGTAGGAAGGGATATCGACTTTCTTGCCGTTTACCGTGATATGCCCATGCAGAACGAACTGACGAGCCTGCGCGCGGGAATCGCCCACGCCCATGCGGTAGATCACGTTATCCAGGCGAAGCTCCAGCAGCATGAGCATGTAGGCGCCCGTGACGCCTCTCTGCTTTGCAGCCAGCTCGAAATAGCTGCGGAACTGCTTTTCGCTCATGCCATAAGCTCTTTTGACTTTCTGTTTCTCACGCAGCTGAATGCCATATTCAGAAGCTTTCTTTCTGCTCTGGCCATGCTGCCCCGGGGCAACCGGGCGTTTTGTGAATGCGCACTTTTCCGAGAAGCATCTATCCCCTTTGAGGAACAGTTTGCAGCCTTCTCTGCGGCAAAGGCGGCATACAGGACCTGTGTATCTTGCCATAATAATATACCTCCTTTAAACCCTTCTGCGCTTGGGCGGACGGCAGCCGTTGTGCGGAATCGGCGTGACATCCTTAATCAGCGTAACTTCGAGACCAGCCGTCTGCAGCGCGCGGATTGCCGCTTCTCTGCCAGACCCCGGGCCGCGAACATAAACTTCTACCGTTTTCAGGCCATGCTCCATCGCCGCTTTTGCAGCCGTCTCCGCAGCCATCTGCGCCGCGAAGGGAGTGGACTTTCTCGAGCCGCGGAAGCCAAGTGCTCCAGAGCTCGACTGAGAAAGCGCATTGCCCTGCATATCCGACATCGTAACAATCGTATTGTTGAAGGAAGAGCGGATATGTGCCTGGCCGCGCTCAATATTTTTCTTTTCTCTGCGCTTTCTGCTTGTAACTGCTTTTGCCATTACATTCTCCCCCTTACTTCTTCTTGCCCGCTACCGTCTTCTTGGGGCCTTTTCTGGTGCGCGCATTTGTTTTCGTGCTCTGGCCGCGCACAGGCAAGCCTCTTCTATGGCGGACTCCGCGATAGCAGCCAATTTCCATCAGACGCTTAATATTGAGGCTGACTTCTCTTTTGAGATCACCCTCAACATGGCAGTGCTTATCGACATATTCTCTGATTTTGCCGGCATCATCCTCGGATAAATCTCTCACCCGAATATCCGGGTCTACCCCGGTTGCAGCGAGAATTTCCTGAGAGGTTTTCAGACCAATGCCATAGACATAGGTCAGGCCGATTTCAATGCGTTTATCTCTGGGTAAATCTACCCCAGCAATACGTGCCATTTAACCTTTTACCTCCGGTTCTTTGTTCGGTGATTTGTATAATAAGGTGAGCATGCATGCGCAATACGGGCGGGTAAGGCCCGTACAGCCGCTGCGCGAACATGGCAGCACTTCTTATCAAAAAATAAATTTAGCCCTGTCTCTGCTTATGCTTTGCATTCGAGCAGATGACCATAACTTTACCGTGCCGCTTGATGATTCTGCATTTCTCGCACATCGGCTTTACAGACGGTCTAACCTTCATTTTTCTACCTCCTATTTTTTAGAGATGACAATAGGGTGCTTATCCCAGGAAAGCTCCCGGGGCATCCCACACACTCTCTAATGCGCCTATTATCAATATAAGCGCACCTTATATTTTATCTGTTCACCCAAGAAATTGCAATGCTTTTTCCTGAATTTTATCACAAAAATATGCCTTTTTAAGGATTTTTTTGTGATAACACAGCAAAAACACCCTTTTTCTTAGTTCTTCCCTCTCCAAGTGATTCTTCCTCTGGATAGATCGTAGGGAGAAAGCTCCACCGTAACCTTATCGCCCGGAAGAATGCGGATATAGTTCATGCGCAGTTTTCCAGAAATATGCGCCAGCACTTTGTGCCCATTTTCCAGCTCCACTTCAAAAGCAGCATTCGGAAAGGTATCCGTTACGACGCCCTGAACTTCGATAACATCACTTTTTGACAAATCTAATTCTCCTTTAATATTGCCAAAGCTTCCCGCACCCGCGCATCCAGCGCTTCGCCTTGCTGCAGCGCCTGCCCGAGCTCCTCGCTCACAGCGCCGCAGGGGCGCAGATGCCTTCTCTTTTTGCGTTTTGGCTTTGCGAGCTTGCGGTTTCTGCCATCTGCCAGATGCACATACTCGCCCTCCAAAACCTCCGACACCACAAAGTATTTGCCCTTATCCCTGCCCGCCAGAGCCCGGCAAATACTGCCAACTTTCAGCTTCTCCATGCGCGCCTCACTCCGCCACCGTGAGTATTTCACAGGGGCCTTCGGGCATGATGGCGATGGTATTCTCATAGTGAGCAGAGAGCTTGCCATCCAGCGTGGAGACCGTCCAGCCGTCATCCGCCTCGACCACCTTTGGCGTGCCCAGATTGAGCATGGGCTCGACGGCAATGGTCATGCCCGGCCGCAAAACCGGGCCTTTGAACCGGGAGGCAAAGTTGGGCACATCCGGCGCCTCGTGCAAATCCTGCCCGACGCCATGGCCGATGAGCTCGCGCACGACGCCAAGGCCATTTTCCACAGCATAATCCTCGATGGCTTTGCTGATATGGAAAATGCGGTTGCCGGCGACTGCCTGAGCGATGCCCCGGTAGAAGCTTTCTTTTGTGATATCGATGAGCCGCTGTGCCTCGGGGGAAATTTCGCCGACGCCGACTGTTCTGGCCATATCCGAATGGAAGCCATGCAGATAAGCGCCCATATCGATGCTTAAAATATCCCCTTCCCGCAGGCGGCGATGCCCCGGGATTCCATGCACAACCTGCTCATTGACAGATGCACAGATAGAGCCGGGAAACCCGCCGTATCCTTTGAAGGATGGCGTCGCTCCCG
>JAHZHM010000134.1:0-14806 GCA_019420265.1 Clostridiales bacterium | reverse complement strand
AATCAAATGCGATGCGATCCAGCTCGCCCGTGGTTACCCCCGGGCGAACTGCTGCAAGCACCTTTTCCATTGCCTGGGCAGCAACCCTGCCCGCCTGGCGCATCTTTTCAATTTCTTTTGCAGATTTTATGATGATCATTCGTTTTTGAGCCCCTCAAGAGTTTCGCGAATCTGCTTCGCAATCTCATCCGGCGCCCCATTTGCGTCTATGGTATATAGCTTTCCTTTGCCCTGATAGAACTCTACCAACGGCGCAGTCTGCTGCTGATACACTTCGAAGCGCTTCACGACCGTCTCTTCGGTATCGTCGTCGCGGATATAGAGCGCGCCGCCGCACTTTTCGCAGGTGTCGCCGCTATACCAGGCTGTGCTATACACCGCGCCGCACTCCTTGCAGAGCCTGCGCGAGCAAATGCGCCCGACGACGACGTCCACCGTAGTATCCAGGTTGACGACGGCATCGATTTCCGCAATCTCCGAAAGCGCCTTCGCCTGCTCCACCGTGCGCGGAAAACCATCGAAGAGGATGCCCCCTTCTGTATTTTCCAGGCGGTTTTTTACCATGCCTATGATCACGCTATCCGGCACCAGCTTGCCCTCATCGATATAGGCCTTGGCCATGTTGCCAAGCTCCGTGCCGTTTTTCATCTCCGCACGCAGCATATCGCCCGTGGAGAGATGGTCAAAGCCAAAGTGCTCTTTGATTCGCTCTGCCATTGTGCCTTTTCCAGCCCCGGGAGGGCCGAGTAGAATGACGTTCATTGCCTTCCTCCTATTTCAAGAAGCCTTTATAGTGGCGCATCATCATCTGAGCTTCCAGCGTCTTGGCCGTTTCCAGCGCCACGCTCACCATGATGAGCAGGCTGGTTGCGCCAAAGGCGGAAGTGGAGCCCAGAAGCTTGCTGAACAGCGTGGGCACTGCGGCCACAACGGCCAGGAACAGCGCGCCGAACAGCGTCAGCCGCGAGAGGATGCTGGCAAGATAATCCGAGGTGGGCTTGCCGGGGCGGATGCCCGGGATGAAGCCGCCATACTGCTGGATATTCTTGGAAACATCGATGGGGTTAAAGGCGATCTGGGAATAGAAATAGGTGAAGAACATGATCAGCAGGGCATAGATGATGGCATACAGCCAGCTGCCCGTTCCCAGGAATTCAGAATACCACTGATAGAAGCCGCTATTCGGCCAGAACTGGGCGATCATGCCCGGGAACTGGACGAACGTCATGGCGAAGATCAGCGGCATAACGCCGGATTGGTTGACCTTCATGGGGATGAAGGTGGATTGCCCACCGAACATCTTGCGGCCAACGACACGCTTCGCATACTGGACGGGGATTCTGCGCTCACCCATATCCACGAAGGTGATGGCCGTGATGGTGAACAGCGCGAACACCAGGGTTCCTACCAGGGCCCAGACGCTGGTGCTCCCGGTAAATACGCCGGTGAACAGGGCGATTGCCTGCCCTGGGAGATCCGCCACGATACCCACGAAGATGATCAGCGAGATACCGTTGCCGATGCCCTTATCGTTGATGCGCTCACCCAGCCACATGATGAAGGCCGTGCCCGCCGTGAGGCAAAGCACAATGGTGATATAGTTGAAAATATCCGTCGACTGAACGGCGTTTGCGCCCATGCCCAGCAGAATGCCGACAGCCTGGACGATTGCAAGCGCCACCGAGACGATTCGAGTAATAGCAGAGACCTTTTTCTGCCCTCCCTCTTCCTTTGCCATGCGCTCCAGCGCGGGAATCGCAACTGTGAGCAGGTTCATGATGATGGAAGCGTTCAGGTAGGGAGAAATGCCAAGCGCAAAGATAGACATGCTTTCCAGGCCGCCGCCCGAAAGCAGGTTGAGAAAGCCGAGAGCGGTATAGTTGTTGACCTGTTCGCTGATATACGCCACGTTCACACCCGGAACCGGGATGACGATGCCCAACCGATAGATGAGCAGCATGAGCAGCGTATAGAGCATCTTTTTTCTGATATCTGCAACTTTCCAGGCATTTCCCAAAGTCTTAAACATTAGTATATCTCCTCTGCGGTTCCACCGGCAGCCTCGATTTTCTCCTTAGCGGAGGCCGTGAACTTCGCGGCTTTGACTGTCAGCTTCTTAGAGAGCTCTCCCTGACCCAAGATTTTGATGCCATCGTTGATTTTGCTGATAAAGCCGCACTCTTTGAGCATCTCTGCCGTAATGACGGTGCCCTCATCGAAGGCATTGAGCTCTTCGACATTGAGCGTCGTATAAACTTTGGCAAAAATATTCTTGAAGCCTCTCTTGGGGATTCTTCTGGTGATGGGCATCTGGCCGCCCTCGAAGCCGGGGCGAACACCGCCGCCGCTTCTGGCGCCCTGGCCCTTCTGGCCTCTGCCAGAAGTTTTGCCGCATCCCGAGCCATTGCCGCGGCCAACGCGGACGGCTGCTTTCTTGGAGCCCTCGGCAGGTGCTAATTCATGTAATTTCATCGCTTCTGCCCTCCTAAACTTCTTCGACGCAAACCAGGTGCTTCACTTTGAAGATCTGGCCGCGGATGGGAGCGTTATCTTCCTTGATGACTTCCTGGCCGAGCTTTCTGAGGCCCAGCGCACGGACAGTATCCTTCTGATCTTTGGGGCAACCGATGGGGCTCTTGACGAGCTTAACTTTTAACTGCATGTTATTGCCCTCCTATCTCATCTGCTCGACGCTGATTCCGCGCAGCTTGGCAACCTGCTCAGCCGTTCTCACCTGGGAGAGGCCGGCAATCGTCGCTTTGACTGCGTTGATCGCGTTGTTGGAGCCATAAGATTTTGTCTTGATATCCTTAATACCCGCCAGCTCGATTACCGCACGCGCCGGGCCGCCGGCCAGAACGCCGGTTCCCTTGGATGCGGGCATCAGCACGATGTGGCCTCTGCCAAACTTGCCGATGATCTCGTGGGGGATGGTCGAACCGTCCATCGCGACGGTTACCATATTGCGCTTTGCCTGCTCGACTGCCTTGCGAATTGCTTCGGGAATCTCGGCAGCTTTGCCCATTCCGCAGCCGACATGGCCATTGCCGTCGCCGACCACCACAAGGGCGCTAAAGCGCATGGTTCTGCCGCCTTTTACAGTCTTGGCGACGCGGTTTACGGCAACAAGCCTTTCTTGTAAATCCAGTGTGCTGGCATCTATGCGTTGCAACTCATTGCCCTCCTTATAACTTCAGCCCAGCGGCGCGCGCGCCGTCTGCAACCTCTGCGACTCTGCCCGTGTACAGATAACCGCCACGGTCAAAGACGACTTCCGAAATGCCTTTTTCCAGTGCGAGCTTGGCAGCCTTTTCGCCGACAGCTTTGGAAGCCTCTTTCTTGCTCATGTTCTCGATAACGCCCGCGAGATCCTTATCCAGCGTGGAAGCTGCGACAAGGGTGTTTCCGGCGACGTCGTCGATCAGCTGAACGTAGATGTGGTTCAGGCTTCTATAGACGCACATTCTGGGGCGGCTGGCCGTGCCGCTGATTTTATTGCGGATGCGCTGGTGGCGGGCCTTGCGTACCATGTTTTTATCTTGTTTTTTAATCATAATACTCTACCCTCCCCTTACATACCAGTCTTGCCTTCTTTGCGGCGTACATGCTCGTCTTTATAGCGGATGCCCTTGCCCTTATAGGGTTCCGGCGGCTTGACGGCGCGAATGTTCGCTGCAACCTGGCCGACTTTCTGCTTATCAATGCCGCGGACGATGATGCTCGTCTGCGCGGGAACTTCAAAGCGGATGCCTTCCGGCGCCTCGATTTCGACGTTGTGCGTGAAGCCGACGCCGAGCACGAGTTTCTTGCCCGAGAGCTGCGCACGATAGCCGACGCCAACGATCTCCAGCTCTTTGACATATTCTTCATTTACACCCTTGACCATGTTGGCGATGAGCGCTCTTGTCAGGCCGTGGAGTGCGCGATGCTGTTTATCATCCGAGGGACGAGACACTGTGATAACATTGCCTTCGACCTTAATTTCCATGTCGCCACTGAACGCCTGGGCCAGCTCACCCTTCGGTCCTTTCACCTTAAGCACGTTGCCCGCTTCGACGGAAGCAGTAACGCCTGCAGGTAGCTCGACAGGAAGTCTGCCTATTCTTGACATATCCTTTTCGTACCTCTCTTTTTTAATTTACAGCGGCCTACCAAATGTAAGCCAAAACTTCGCCGCCAACCGATTTTCTTCTGGCCTCGGCATCCGTCATGATGCCGGAGCTCGTGGAAATGATGGCGATTCCAAGGCCATTGAGCACTTTGGGCAGCTCATCCTTGCCGACATGCACGCGCAGGCCGGGCTTGCTGATTCTCTTGAGCCCAGAGATGACGTTCTCGCCATTGGGGCCATATTTCAGCTTAATGCGCAGAACCGGGCGCGCATCTTCTTCCACCGTCTCACAGCCTTTGATAAAGCCCTGATCCAACATGATTCTAGCAATAGAAGCCTTCATTTTGGAAGCGGGGATGTCGACGATATCCTTTTTTACGACCAAAGCATTGCGAATGCGTGTCAGCATATCTGCTACGGGATCCGTAACTGGCATTTACTTATTCCTCCTTTTTAAAGTCTTCTACCAACTAGCTTTCTTTACGCCGGGGATTTCCCCTTTGTAAGCGAGCTCTCTAAAGCAGACACGGCAGATGCCGTATTTTTTGAGCACAGAGTGAGGACGCCCGCAGATGCGGCATCTGGTGTATTCTCTGGTGGAGAATTTCGAGCCTCTCTGCTGCTTTACAATCATACTTTTCTTTGCCACTTTGCCTCTCCTCCTTACTTGCTGAACGGCATTCCCATGAGCGTGAGTAGCTCGCGGGCTTCTTCGTCCGTCTGCGCGGACGTAACGACGATGATATCCATGCCGCGTACCTTTTCGACTTTATCGAATTCGATTTCCGGGAACATCAGCTGCTCTTTGACGCCAAGGGCATAGTTGCCTCTGCCATCAAAGCTCGTGGACGGAAGGCCGCGGAAGTCTCTGATGCGGGGAATTGCGATGCTGATGAGCTTATCCATGAACTCATACATGCGATCGCCTCTCAGCGTTACCTTTGCGCCAATCTTCATGCCCGCGCGGAGCTTGAAGTTTGCGACGGAGTGCTTTGCAAGCGTTACAACCGGCTTCTGGCCGGAGATGAGCGTCAGCTCTTCCAGCGCGGAATCCAGCGCCTTGGGGTTATCCTTGATGTCGCCCATGCCCATGTTGATGACGATTTTCTCGAGTTTGGGCGCCTGCATGACGTTTTTATACCCGAATTTCTGCATGAGGGCAGGAACGATTTCTGTTTTATAGGTATCCTTTAATCTAGGCATTTTCTATTCCTCCCGCTTATTTATCGAGTACTTCGCCGCATTTTTTGCAAACGCGGACTTTGCTGCCGTTTTCCAGAACCTTCACAGCCGTGCGAACACCTTTTTCGCACTTGCTGCAATACAGCATGACATTGGATGCTGCGATGGCGCCCTCGCGATGCACGATGCCGCCCGGCTCTGTCTGGCTCTTGGCTTTCTGGTGGCGCGTTACCATATTGACGCCCGCTACGACGACTCTGCCCTTCTTGGGCTCGGCCACCATAACTTTGCCAGTTTTGCCTTTGTCTTTGCCTGTAATGACGACGACGGTGTCGTCTTTCTTAACGTGTAAATTTGCCATTTCTTAGCTCCCTCCTTACAGCACTTCGGGAGAAAGAGATGCGATTTTGGTGTAGCCCTCATCTCTGATCTCTCTGGCAACTGGCCCGAAGATACGAGTGCCTCTGGGCTGCTTATTGTTATCGATGATAACAGCGGCGTTTTCATCGAACTTGATGTAGGAGCCATCTGCTCTCTTCACGCCCGAAACGCTTCTGACGATGACGGCCTTCACGACGTCTTTTTTCTTGACGACGCCGCCGGGAGCCGCGCTCTTAACCGAAGCGATGATAACATCCCCGATGTTGGCAGTTTTTCTCATAGAACCGCCAAGCACCTTGAAGCACTGAATGACCTTAGCGCCGGAGTTGTCAGCTACTTTCAGATATGTCTGCATTTGGATCATTTTTAGCTCTCCTCCTTAACCTTACTTGGCCTTTTCTACGATTTCCACGACTCTCCAGCATTTATCTTTGCTGATCGGGCGGGTTTCCATGATTTTCACGGTATCGCCAATGCCGCAAATTTCCTGCTCATCGTGGGCTTTGAATTTCTTAGAGTAGTTCACAGTTTTCTTATAGATGCTGTGCTTCTTTCTCTCTTTGACTAAAACCACAACGGTTTTATTCATCTTATCGCTTACAACTTCGCCGATTCTGACTTTGCGAAGATTTCTTGCTTGCTCTTCCATGAAAGCTCTCCTTTCGACTATTTGTTTGCGGCGCTAAGCTCACGCTCTTTGAGAATCGTCTTCACTCTTGCGATATCCCGCTTGACTTCGCGAATGCTTAAAGGGTTGCTGAGCTGGCCGGTGGCTTTCTGGAAGCGCAGGTTGAAGAACTCAGTTTTGAGATCGCCAAGCTTTGCGTTCAGCTCCTGATCCGTCATATCACGATATTTATTCGCCTTCAACTTGCTCACCGCCTTTTTCCAGTTTCTCACTCTTTACAAACTTGCACTTGATAGGCAGCTTATTGCCTGCAAGACGCAAAGCCTCTCTGGCGACTTCCTCGGAAACGCCAGCAATTTCGAACAGCACTCTGCCCGGCTTGACAACTGCGACCCAGTATTCCGGCGAGCCCTTGCCGCTGCCCATTCGGGTTTCTGCGGGTTTCTGCGTAACCGGCTTATCCGGGAAGATTTTGATCCAAACCTGGCCGCCTCTTTTGGTGTAGCGCGTCATTGCGATACGGGCTGCCTCGATCTGGCGGCTTGTAATCCAGCAGGGTTTTGTTGCCATAAGGCCATATTCGCCATATGATACGGTATTGCCGCGCATGGCTTTGCCCTTCATGCGGCCTCTGAATACCTTTCTATGCTTTACTCTTTTTGGAAGTAACATTTCTTCTGCCTCCCTCCGGATTTCTTCTGTTGTCTCTTCTGTTCTCTCTTGGCGCGTTCGTGTTCTTCGCACGCTCTTTGAGCGGGTTTACCATGATCTCGCCATTGTAAATCCAGACCTTGACGCCGATTTTGCCATATGTGGTGTTTGCTTCCGCAAAGCCATAGTCGATATCCGCGCGGATGGTCTGCAGCGGAATGCTGCCCTCATGGTAGCTCTCGCTTCTGGCGATTTCAGCGCCGCCGAGCCGGCCGCCCGTGGCAATCTTGATGCCCTTGACGCCGCCCTTCATGGCGCGGCCGATGCAGGACTTCATTGCACGGCGGAACGCAATTCTGCGCTCCAGCTGGGAAGCGACGTTCTCCGCCACGAGCTGTGCATCCACATCCGGGCGGCGCACTTCCATGACATTGATGACGACGGTTTTATCCGTCAGCTTCCGCAGATCCGCCTTGATGACATCCAGGCCAGTGCCGCCCTTGCCGATGACGATGCCGGGCTTTGCCGTATAGATGTTGACGGAAATTTTATTTGCTGCGCGCTCGATTTCGATTTTGGAAATGCCGGCAGCATAGAGTTTTTCTTTCAGGAACGTTCTGATTTTGTGGTCTTCCACGATGCAATCGGACATCTGGTTCTTTTTGACCATCCAGCGGGAATCCCAATCCTTGATGATACCAACCCGAAAGCCGTTTGGATTAATTTTCTGGCCCATCTTATTTCTCCTCCTTCGCCTCGCCCAGGATAACCGTGATATGGCTGCTTCTCTTCAGAATCTTGTAAGCTCTGCCCTGGCTTCTAGGCTGGAAACGCTTGAGCGTGGGCCCCTGATCCGCAAACGCCTCTGCGACGATCAGGCTATCCCGATTGAGCTCCAGGTTGTTTTCCGCATTTGCGATGGCGCTGTTCAGCACTTTGAGCACGGGCTCGCATGCGCCGTTGGGCGTATTCATCAAAATTGCGCGGGCTTCATCCACTTTCTTGCCTCTGATCAAATCGATGACAATTCTCACTTTGCTGGGGGAGATTCTGATGTATCTGCCGACAGCACGAGCTCTGTTATCTTTGTTCTCGCGCCGTTTGAGCGCTTTTTCTCTCTCGCGTGTTGCCATTTAACTCTCCTCCTATCTGGACGACTTCTCGCCGGCATGCCCACGGTATGTGCGCGTGGGAGCGAACTCGCCGAGCTTATGCCCAACCATGTCCTCGGTAACGTAGACGGGAACGAACTTTCTGCCATCATGAACCGCAATCGTGTGCGAGACCATATCCGGGAAAATCGTCGACGCGCGAGACCATGTTTTCAGTACTTTCTTCTCGTTCTTTTCGTTCATCTGCTGAATTCTTGCCAGCAGTTTTTCATGCACGAAAGGCCCCTTTTTCACTGACCTACTCATTTCATATTCTCCTTCCTGCTAGCCTACTTGCCGTTTCTGCGTCTTACAATGAACTTGTTCGACGGATTCTTGCCTTTTCTCGTCTTCTTGCCCAGAGTCGGCTTGCCCCAGGGCGAAACCGGACCAGGACGGCCGATGGGGGACTTGCCCTCACCACCACCATGCGGGTGGTCGTTCGGGTTCATGACAGAACCGCGGACGTTAGGCCGAATGCCTTTATGACGGGATTTGCCAGCCTTGCCCAGGCTGATGTTGCTGTTGTCGATGTTGCCAACCTGGCCGATGGTCGCTTTGGCGTTCATGGGAATCATGCGGACCTCTCCGGAGGGGAGACGGACCTGCGCATAAGCGCCTTCCTTTGCCATCAGCTGCGCAGCGTTGCCCGCGCTTCTGACCAGCTGGCCGCCCTTGCCGGGCTTCATCTCGATGTTGTGCACCATGGTGCCCACCGGGATGTTCTGGATTTCCAGTGCGTTGCCGGGCTTGATATCCGCGTTTTCGCCGGAGATGATGGTATCGCCAACCTGCAGACCCAGGGGAGCGAGGATGTATCTCTTCTCGCCATCGGCGTAGTGCAGCAGCGCGATGTTGGCCGTGCGGTTCGGGTCGTACTCGATGGTCGCGACTTTGGCGGGGATGCCGTCTTTATTGCGCTTGAAATCGATGATTCTGTATTTCTGTCTGTTGCCGCCGCCGATATGCCGCACCGTGATGCAGCCGCGGGCATTTCTGCCGCCCGTTTTCTTTTTGGTTGCCAGCAGAGATTTCTCGGGTGTGGTTGCCGTAATCTCGTCGAATGCGGAGACCGACATGCCTCTTCTGCCCGGAGAAGTCGGTTTGTATTTTTTAATCGCCATGATAATACCCTCCTAAGCTACTGAACCATGCTCTCGAAGAACTCGATGGCCTTGGAGCTCTCTTTGAGCGTAACAACTGCTTTTTTCACCTTGGCAGTTCTGCCTCTGGTGTAGCCCTGTCTTTTGACTTTGCCGTCGCGATTCGAGGTATTTACGCTCTCGACCTGAACGCCGAAAATCTCCTCGATTGCGGATTTGATTTCCGTTTTGTTGGCGCTCGGCGCAACTTTAAAAGTATATTTCTTCATGGGGATTTGGTCGTAGCTCTTTTCCGTGAGCACTGGCCCCAGAATGATATCATGAATATCTTTCATTACGCATAAACCTCCTCGACCTTTTTGGCCGCAGCCTGCGTTACGATGAGCTTATCGCAGTTGATAATATCGTAGACGCTGATGCCGCCGACAACGCCCGTCTTGACGCCGGGCAGGTTGTTTGCCGCACGGACGACCTGCTCATCTTTTTCTGCTGTTACGATGAGCGCTTTGCCCGTAACTTTCAGGTTATCCAGCAGCTTGACGACTTCCTTCGTCTTGGGAGCGGCGAGCGTGAGCTCATCCAAGACGAGCAGCTCTTCCGTCTTGACTTTCTCGGAAAGCGCGCTGATCATTGCCAGGCGGCGAACTTTCCGATTGACCTTGAAGGAGTAGTCCCGGGGCTTGGGGGCGAACACGACGCCACCGCCAACCCACTGAGGAGCGCGGATGGAGCCCTGTCTTGCACGGCCTGTACCCTTTTGTCTCCAAGGTTTGATGCCGCCTCCGCGAACTTCGCCGTAGGTGAGCGCGGATTGCGTTCCCTGGCGATCTGCTGCCAGCTTTGCGACGACGACCTGGTGAATTGCATATTGATTGACTTCGGCGCCAAAGACTGCATCGCAAAGCGCGATTTCGCCAGCCTCTTTGCCGCTTGTGTTATACATCTTCAAATTAGGCATATTTGCTTCCTCCTTTCATCCGGCTTAAGCTTTGACCGCTTTTTTCACAGTAACAACCTGGCCGTTTGCGCCAGGGATGCTGCCCCGGATGAGGAGCATATTGCGCTCTGCGTCCACACCCACAATCCGCAGATTCTGGATGGTTTTCCTGACGTTGCCCAGATGGCCGGGCATGTGATGACCTTTGTAGATTTTGGCAACTCTGGTGCCCATGGAGCCGGGGCCTCTGTGATACTTGGAGCCGTGCGCCATCGGGCCTCTATGCTGGCCATAACGCTTGATGGAGCCGGCATAGCCCTTGCCTTTGGAAGTGCCCGTAACGTCGATGATATCGCCGTTCTCGAACACATCTGCCTTGATTTCCTGGCCGATTTCGTAGCTATCCACATCATCCGTGCGGAACTCGCGGAGCACTTTTTTCATCTCCACGCCAGCTTTTTTGAAATGCCCGGCCTCGGGTTTGTTGACTCTATTTTCCTTTACGGCGCCGAATCCAACCTGGATTGCGTTATAGCCATCGGATTCGATGGTTTTCTTCGCAACGACAACGCAGGGGCCAGCTTCTACTACCGTAACGGGTACGACGTTGCCTTCTTCCGTGAAGATCTGCGTCATGCCAACTTTTTTACCTAAGATCGCTTTCATTGTTTACCTCCTTACGCTGCCTTACAGTTTGATTTCGATATCAACACCCGCCGGCAGATCCAGACGCATGAGCGCATCCGTGGTTTTCGCATTCGCTTCCAGGATATCGATGAGTCTTTTGTGGGTGCGGATTTCAAACTGCTCGCGAGAGTCTTTATATTTGTGCGTCGCTCTCAGGATTGTGATGATCTCCTTTTCCGTGGGAAGCGGGATCGGGCCGGATACTTTCGCACCCGTGCGCTTTGCCGTTTCCACGATCTTCGCCGAAGACTGGTCGATAAGGTTGTGATCGTATGCCTTCAGCTTAATTCTGATTCTTTGGCTTGCCATTACTTATTATTCCTCCTTTGCCAATGTGGCACCTCTTGCGGCTTTTCCGCGCCTTCCCGCCACAGGTTGTGTTCTGGCCCGGGCAGGGGCCTGCATCATTGCCCCTTTGTAAACGCTGCCGTGTGTGCCGTAGCTATTTTTTAATGCAAATGCCACGCGTTTTCTGGCATTTGCCCTTTGGAGCGCCCGATTATCGGGCGATTGTCAGCAGAAATTACCCGGAAATGGCCTCCGGCAACCTTCTGCCTCATCCCATATTGCGCACTGCGCAACAGTAGTATTATATAATAGGAAAAAGCCCTTTGCAAGGGCTTTTCTTGAAAAAATACGATTTTTTTCTGTAAAAACAGAAGTTTTTGCCGGCAGGGCATCGCGCCGATGGCTTTTGCGCTAAAAAGAATGGGTATGATTGTCGGGAGCGCTGCATTTGGCAGGATGCCACGGCGCGTTTCCGCCCTTTGAACAGCCGCGGACTACACCTTCTGAGCGTTCATCGTGCTCATGCGGAAGGATTTGAACCGGTCGCCCCGAAAGGTCAGGATGCCGTAATCCCCTTCCTGGATGCCCATGTAGATTTCCCGCCAGACCTGCAATTCCTTTTTCGAGCCATCCGCCAGCTGAAACTGCACAAAATATTTGGTGCAGCCCGTTCTCTCATATTCAAAGGCCGGGCCCACAAAGCGGTGCTTGCAGATCAGCTGCCGCCAGCGGTTCTTCTCCTGTTCCTCTCTGCGCAGCATGATTTTGGCCGGGACGCAGACCGTGGGCGCAAAGAGGTTTTTCAGGCCCTGCAACAAATTCCAGAGGAGATTGCACAAAAAGAAAAGCACAAAAGGAACCAGCAACAACGCGGCTATCAGCGCTATTTTGTTTTGAAAGCATCCGGATATTCCCTGCCAGAGCCACACAAAGAAGTTTTTGCAGGCATCCAGCGCGGCTTGGATTTTCATGGTTCCTCCTTCTGTTTGCCTTTGCGGTTGGGGTTTGGTGCTTGCCTATGGTTATAAGGTCAAGGGCCGGGGCTGCCATGGGGCAAAGCCCCATACCCCAAGGATATGGGCGGGTATGCGCAGAGCTTTCTGCCGGGCGGGGCGACAGTGGCCGCTTTGGAGCGATGCTCTTCATTGATAGAACGCCAACGTTGGCCTCTCTGCGCTCGCTTTTTCGATTCGCAGCGCATTTCTTCTGCATGCGGCAGAGGGCCGTTCGCAAAGAGCATATGCGCTTCTGTTCCGCTATTCGCCTAAGGTCAAGGGCCGGGCAGTCATGGGGCAAAGCCCCATACCCCAAGGATATGGGCGGGTATGTGCGGAGCTTTTTGTCGGGCGGGGCGGCAGCAGCCGCTTTGGGGCGATAGTGCCCTTTATTGATGGAGCATCAGAGCGTTAGCCTCACACGATTCAGCACTCTGTCAAACACTCATTTCCACTCGAAGGGCGCCTCAAAAATATGCTGCCCTATCTGGCGAGCCGCAGGTTATTTCTCATTTTGCATTGCAGCAATACACATTTCAATGGCCGCTCCCACTCAAAACTTTCTATTCCGTTAGTGGATGCGATGATTATCGCATATAAGAACAAGCGCAGCAACGCGCGGTTCAATGGCACGGGACCCGTTTGAAATCTTCGATTTCAGTAACGGGTGTAACCATTATAGCATGATACGAGCAAGCGCAGCTTGCTTCTTCTCCTAGCGCTGCGGCGAAGCGCAGCAGCGCCATGCTTCAATGTTCTCCCAGGCGTCCGAAGCTTTGCTTCGGGATACACCGTGAGAACATTATAACACGCCATTTTTCCAAAGAAAACGCCCAGCGGCGTTTGTTTGCAGCTTGTTTTCAGTTTGCGCAACAAAAGAGGGAAGAGCATTCTGCTCTTCCCTCTTGCTTTCTCGGATTAGCCCTCAATGATGTTGGCTACAACGCCAGAACCTACCGTTCTGCCGCCCTCTCTGATTGCAAACCGCAGCCCCTTCTCGATTGCGATTGGCGTAATCAGCTCGATATCCATCTTGATGTTGTCTCCAGGCATGACCATCTCTACCCCTTCCGGCAGCTTGATGACGCCCGTTACGTCTGTCGTTCTGAAGTAGAACTGCGGACGGTATCCGTTGAAGAACGGCGTATGACGGCCACCCTCTTCCTTCGTCAGCATATATACCTCGCTGTCAAAGTGCGTATGCGGATGGATCGTTCCCGGCTTCGCCAGTACCTGGCCTCTCTCGATTTCGTTTCTCTGCACGCCTCTCAAGAGCACGCCGATGTTGTCGCCTGCGATTGCCTGCTCCAGCAGCTTGCGGAACATCTCTACGCCCGTTACGACTACGCTTCTCGTCTCCTGCGTCATGCCCACGATTTCGACTGTATCCTGCACCTTAATCGTGCCTCTCTCCACTCTGCCCGTCGCTACCGTGCCGCGGCCCGTGATGGAGAATACATCCTCTACAGGCATCAGGAACGGAAGGTCAGATGCTCTCTCAGGCGTCGGGATGTAGCTGTCCACTGCATCCATCAGCTCGAAGATGCACTTGCACTCTGCGCTGTCTTTTACGTCGTCGTGCGTTGCGCCATACTCCAGTGCGTTCAGCGCGGAACCCTTGATGATCGGAATCTCGTCGCCCGGGAAATCATACTCGGAAAGCAGGTCTCTTACTTCCATCTCGACCAGCTCCAGCAACTCATCGTCGTCTACCATGTCTACCTTGTTCAGGAACACGATGATATATTTAACGCCTACCTGACGTGCCAGCAGAATGTGCTCTCTGGTCTGCGGCATCGGGCCGTCTGCGGCCGATACAACCAGGATTGCGCCATCCATCTGTGCTGCGCCCGTGATCATGTTCTTAACGTAGTCTGCGTGTCCGGGGCAGTCGACGTGTGCATAGTGCCGATTCTCCGTCTCATACTCAACGTGCGCCGTATGAATCGTGATGCCTCTTGCCGTCTCTTCTGCCGTTCCGATATCTGCGAAGCTCATTGCTTTCGCTCCGCCCGTTGCTTTTGCCAGCACCGTCGTGATTGCTGCCGTCAGCGTCGTCTTGCCGTGGTCTACATGCCCGATCGTTCCGATGTTGACATGCGGTTTATTTCTCTGAAATACTTCCTTTGCCATTCTCTTTCTCCTTTAAACTTAAACTGAGAATTCTTTATTTTTTGCTATTCTGGCGCTTATTTCTTGCCAGTAACCTTTTCTGCGACATTCTTCGGGACAGGCTCGTAGTGCGAGAACTGCATGGTGTAGTTGCCGCGGCCCTGCGTTCTGGAGCGCAGGTCCGTCGCGTAACCAAACATCTCGGAGAGCGGAACCATGCCGCGAATCGTCTGAGAGTTGCCGCGCTGCTCCGTGCCCTCGACGCGGCCTCTTCTGGCATTGATGTTGCCCAGGACGTCGCCCAAATATTCATCCGGAACGACAACTTCGACTTTCATCATCGGCTCGAGCAGCGTGCAGGCAGCTTTCTCAAAAGCGGCCTTGATGCCCATGGAGCCGGCAATCTTGAATGCCATTTCGGAGGAGTCGACCTCGTGATAGGAGCCATCCACCAGGGTAACTTTGAAGTCTACCACTTCATAGCCGCCCAGAATGCCGCTCTTGGCCGCTTCCTGGATACCGGCATCGATGCTGGGGATGTATTCCTTGGGGATTGCGCCGCCGACGATGGCGTTGACGA
>JAHZHM010000133.1:2785-4748 GCA_019420265.1 Clostridiales bacterium | reverse complement strand
GATAGCCGCTCGGCAGATGTCGGGGCCATCGCCAAGGAAGATATCATTGGCCATGCGCTGTTCGTCGTCTGGCCGCTGAATCAAATGAAGAAAATTTAAGCGCAACCAAAAAAGCACTCCAAAATTTGGAGTGCCTTTTTGATTAGCGATATGGAAAAGCAATGTTGCTCTCCTAAAGCTCCTCGACAAAGTGATTCTCATACATATCCCAATATTTTCGATATACAAAATCCTCCCTGCCGTCAAAATTGAGCTGATACATGCGGAAGATCACGGGAAAATCCTTGGGCTGCCATTGTTCCTCATAGGAATAGCAGTATTTCATTCCGACCTTCTGCATCACCATTCCGCTTCTCGGGTTATTCCTATCGTGCGTCGCGGTGATATAGGGAAGGCCATCCTTTTTGACCTGCTCCACCACAGCCATGGCTGCCTCCGTCACAATGCCCTGATGCCAAAATTCCTTGCGCAGCCCATAGCCGAAATCGTGATGATCCGCCATATCCACATGGATATAGCCAATCGGAACATTGTCGCTTTTCAGGCAGATGGCATAAGCGTATGCCCGCGGCCGCTCATACTTGGCCGCATACTTCTCCTCATAAAATTGTTTGGTTTCCTGCATATCCTTCACAGGATACCAGGGCAAAAACCGATTGACCTGCTCATCTTTGAAGATCAAAAACATCGCTTCCATATCTTTTTCGGTAAACTTGCGCAAAATCAAGCGCTCTGTTTCCAGCGTAGGTGTATTCAAACTATTTTCTCCTCTCAATGCCGACTATCGGCATTTTTATTCTTTCATGCTGCGCCAATATGCAGTCGCTGCGCCCTGCCGCTATACGGCACAATAGTTACCCTCGCGCGGCCTGGCCCCTCGCCTGCTCATTATCGCAAACAGTTCACGCAGTCTGGTATTTGCAAGAATTTTTTCCCGCAAGCGCAACCGCCGCGCTTTTTTCCAAAAATGCTAGTTGCTCCCGCGCAGTAGCTCTGCCGTCTTGCGCGCAATGCCCAGCTCCTCGTTGGCCGGAATCACATAGGCGCTCGCCGCGCTGCCCGGCTTTGTCAGGCAGGAAATTTCCCCCTTCTTTGCCTCGCCTTGCAGCTCAAAGCCGAGGAAATCCAGTCGCTCCAGCACTTTTCTGCGCACCAGGGCGCTGTTTTCCCCGATGCCGCCCGTAAAGGCGACAGCATCCAGCCCGCCCATAATGGCTGCATAGCCGCCGATATAGCGCGCAATCTCCCGGCAATAGATCTCGATAGCCAGGCGCGCCCGTTCGTTTTGCGGCGCTGCCTGCTCAATATCGCGCAGATCCCCGCTCACGCCCGAGATGCCCAGCAGCCCGCCCTGGCTTTCCATCTGCCGCTTGACCTCTTCCAGGCTCAGCCCCTCGGCCTGCACCATGTGGAAGATGAGGAACGGATCGATATCCCCGCTGCGGTTGGTCTGCGGAATGCCCGTTTGCAGCGACATTCCGAAGCTGGTATCCACGCACGCTCCATCCACAATGGCCGCCAACGATCCGCTGCCGCCCAGATGGCAGGAAACCGCCTTATAATGCGCTCCTTCCAGCTCGTTTAAGCAGGAAGCGACATAGCTATGGCTGGCGCCATGGTAGCCCAGCCGGCGCACGCCGTATTTTTCATACCACTCATAGGGCAGCGAATACAGATAAGCCTCGGGCTTCATGGTCTGGTGAAAGGCCGTCTCGAACACACCCACTCTGGGAATGCCCGCGAGCTCCTCTTCCACCGCAGCGATGGCCTGCAAATAGCAGCTGTTGTGCACAGGGGCAACCGTCATGTAATCCCGCATCCCCTGCAAGACTTCCTCCGTCAGCAAATGCACGCCGTAGTGCCCTTTGGAAAGCACAGTTTTAAAGCCCACCGCATCTATCTGCTCGCAATCTTCTATGGCGCCCAGCTCTTTGTCCGTAAGCAGGCGCAAAAAGTTACGAAT
>JAHZHM010000133.1:720-2775 GCA_019420265.1 Clostridiales bacterium | reverse complement strand
GCTGGGTGCGCTCCACCGCTTTTCCATCCAACCCCTGATAGAAGAACCGGCCGCCCTTTGGATCGGCGATCCGCTCGATGCGGCATTCGGCCAGCACCTGCTCCTCCGGCATCTGATATAATTTGAATTTCAGCGAGGTGCTCCCCGCGTTGCAAACAAGTATTTTCATTTTCGCCCTCCTCTCATTTCTGCGCCGCCGGCGCACAACTCTATTGTATCGGAAAAAGGATGCTTCTGCCAATCCCTATTCGCAATTTTGAGGCAAAAAAAGCAGGCAGCGCCAAAACGCTGCCTGCCTGATTGCCAGTGGATTATTCCAGATTCAGCTCATCCGGGCGCGGGCAAGTGATCTTGCGATCCTCTTCCATATCGTCGATGATCTTCATATCAGCATCGCTGATCTCGAAATCGAAGATCTCGCTGTTCTGGATGATGCGGTTCTGGTGGACGGATTTGGGAATGACGACGACGCCATTCTGCATCTCCCAGCGCAGCACCAGCTGAGCGACGGATTTGCCGTATTTCTCTGCCAGGTTTTTGAGGATATCGCTCTCGAAGATAGCGCCCTGTGCCAGCGGAGAATATGCCTCATACTGGATGCCCTTCTCTTTGCAGTATGCCTGCAGGCTCTTCTGCTGATAGAAGGGGTGATACTCAACCTGCAAAACATGCGGGACGATATCGCTGTTGGCGATGACGTTGTCGATATACTCCGCATAGAAGTTGGAAACGCCGATTGCGCGGACTTTACCATCTTTGTACAGCTTCTCCAGCGCATGCCAAACTTCAACATACTTATCCTGCTTGGGCATGGGCCAGTGAATCAGGAACAGGTCGAGGTAGTCAGTCTGCAAATCTTTGAGCGTCTGCTCGCAGGAAGCGATGGCATTCTCATAGGAATGCTTGGGGCCAAAGAATTTGGATGTGACGAACAGATCCTGACGGCTGACACCGCAATCCTTGATGCCTTTGCCCGTCTGGACTTCGTTCTCGTAGCAAGCTGCCGTATCGATATGGCGATAGCCCGCTTCGACTGCCCACTTGACCGCATACTCCGCATCGTTGTTCTCTGCCTGCCAAACACCAAGGCCCAGCCAGGGCATGAGAACGCCGTTGGAAAGCTTCGTCACGTCGTTGATAGATTTCAACATTTGAATTTCCTCCGTTTTCTAATTTCTTTTTCTCAAAATAAAACTTGATAGCCCTATTCTATCACAACATTTTTTGAAGTACAACTATCAAACTTGAGCGCGCGCCAAAAATCCGCTATAATAGAGAAAAAATGTGGAGGTGCATTTCGATGAAAACCATCGCGACAGACAAAGCGCCTGCGGCCATCGGCCCCTATTCCCAGGCGAAAATCGTCGGTAATTTAATTTTTACTTCCGGTCAGATCCCGCTGGATGCGGCGACAGGAGAGGTCCCCGGGCAGGATGTGGCTGCTCAGGCGCATTGCTCCATCCAAAACCTCGGAGCCATTCTGGAAGCTGCCGGCAGCAGCTTTGAAAAAGTCATCAAGACGACCTGCTTTTTGGCGGACATGGCGGATTTTGCCGCATTCAACGCCGTCTATGAGCAGTATTTCACGGGCAAACCCGCGCGCTCCTGCGTGGCCGTCAAAGCATTGCCGAAGGGCGTTCTTTGCGAAGTGGAAGCCATCGCAGAAATCTAACTGCGATAAAAAGCGCAGCCATATTGGCCGCGCTTTTTGGCTTGCATAAAAAGGCTGGCGCAAAGCGCCAGCCTTTTTCTTTTCTCTAATATTCCAGGCTGCCCAGCCACCCGGCAATCTCCTCCAGCTCTTTTTTCTCCGGCAAAACTGCCGCCGCCAGATCCTTTGCCGTAAACCGCGCGCCTTGCAGCATCTGCGGCAGCTGCTCCGCAATTTCCGTATCCAGCGCGTCGCTGTAAACCTGAACTTCGCTGACATGCGCCTGCTTAAAAGAGAGCAGAACCTGAATCTCGCCCCAATCAAAGCGGTTTTTCAGCTCCAAATCGAAGCGCGGTGTCTGCCCCAGCCGCCATTGCCAGGAAGATTGCTTTTCATAGAGCGCC
>JAHZHM010000133.1:0-710 GCA_019420265.1 Clostridiales bacterium | reverse complement strand
TGGAAATCGCCGTATTCCTGGGCAAAGCCCTTTTTCAGCGCCTCTATCATGCTCTCATTGGTGATTTCCGCATTGAACTCACAGAGATTGCAAACCCTAGAGCGCACAGAGGAAACTCCTTTGCTTTTGAGCTTTGCGTCCGAGACATTCAGATACCCCGGCAGCTTAGAGAGATCCGCCGAGAGCAAAAGCGTCCCATGGTGCTGGCGGCCTTCGCCCCGCACGCAAAATGCATTGCCCGAAAACTTCTTCCCCTCAGCCAGCAAATCGTTTCTGCCGCTGAACTCGGCCTGGATGCCCAGCTCCCGCACAGAGCACAGGATGACATTCATCTGCCGGGAGACGTCGTAAATATCCCGATGTGCGATGAAGGAGAAATTCACATTGCCCAAATCGTGATACACCGCGCCGCCGCCGCTGATTCTGCGCACCAGCTTGACGCCATCCGCCTCCATGGCTTTCAGATTGCACTCGCGCCAAGCATTCTGGTTTTTGCCGATGATCACAGCAGGGGCATTGATATAGATATAGAGCAAAATCTCGTCTTTGCCGATGTGGTTTAAAAAGTATTCGTCTGCCGCAAGATTGCGCCAGCCATCGTTGCTCTCACAGAGAAAAAAGTATGCCTTCATAGCCGCCTCCATTCCCTGCTATTTTACTCAATTCCCGGGCAAAATTCAATTCTTTTTTCCCTTGAGCAGCGGAGAGAT
>JAHZHM010000132.1 GCA_019420265.1 Clostridiales bacterium | reverse complement strand
GATCACAGCCAGGTAGAGGAAAAGCTCTATCGCCGCTGGATGGAAAAAGGATATTTTTCCGCGCGCCCGAACCCGGATAAGAAGCCGTTCACCATCGTCATCCCCCCGCCCAACATCACGGGCCAGCTGCATATGGGCCACGGGCTGGATAATACGATTCAGGATGCCATCATTCGCTTCAAGCGGATGCAGGGCTATGAAACCCTCTGGCTGCCCGGGACGGACCACGCCAGCATCCCGACGGAAGTGAAAGTCGTCAATCAACTGGCTGAGCAGGGCATCAAAAAAGAGGATATTGGCCGGGAAGAATTCCTAAAACACGTCTGGAAATGGAAAGAAGAATATGGCGGCCGCATCGTCAACCAGCTCAAAAAGCTGGGCTCTTCCTGCGATTGGGAAAAAGAGCGTTTCACCATGGATGAAGGGTGCAGCCATGCCGTGCGCAAAGTGTTCGTGCAGCTGTATGATAAAGGCCTGATCTACCGTGGCAACCGCATCATCAACTGGTGCCCGCATTGCCAGACGGCGCTTTCGGATGCGGAGGTGGAATATACCGAGCAGCCCTCGCATCTGTGGCATGTGAGCTACGACAGTGAGGATGGGAAGACCAGCATCACCGTCGCAACCACCCGCCCGGAAACCATGCTGGGGGATACGGCTGTGGCCGTCAACCCGGCAGACGAGCGCTATCGGGATCTCGTCGGCAAGAACGTCATCCTGCCGCTGGTGAACAAGCCCATTCCCGTGGTGGCGGATGAGTATGTAGATCTGGAATTTGGGACGGGCGCCGTCAAAATCACCCCGGCCCACGACCCGAACGACTTTGAAGTCGCCTCCCGGCACAACCTGCCCATCATCCGCGTGCTGACGGACGACGGCAAGATGAACGAGAACGGCGGCAAATACCAGGGGATGGATCGCTATGAGGCCAGAGAGGCCATCGTGGCGGATCTGGAGCAGAGCGGCAACCTGGTGAAAATCGAGGATTACGCGCACAACGTGGGCGAATGCTACCGCTGCCATACGACGGTGGAGCCCATCATCTCCCGGCAGTGGTTCGTCTCCATGAAGGAGCTGGCAAAACCGGCCATCGAAGTGGTGAAGAGCGGGCAGGTGAAGTTCGTGCCCGAGCGCTTCTCCAAAATCTACTTCAACTGGATGGAAAATATCCGGGATTGGTGCATTTCCCGCCAGCTCTGGTGGGGGCACCGCATTCCGGCCTACTATTGCCAGGAGTGCGGCGAGATGGTCGTCGCCATGGAGCAGCCAAAGGCCTGCCCCAAATGCGGCTGCCAGCATTTCCACCAGGATGAGGATGTGCTGGATACCTGGTTTTCCTCTGGCCTTTGGCCCTTCTCCACGCTGAGCTGGCCGGAAAAGACGGCAGAGCTGGAATATTTCTACCCGACGAACGTGCTCGTTACCGGCTATGATATCATCTTCTTCTGGGTTGCCCGGATGATCGTGTTCGGTATGGAGGTCATGGGCAAGCCGCCGTTTGAATATGTCAATATCCATGGCATTGTGCGCGATTCCCAGGGACGCAAGATGAGCAAATCGCTCAATAACGGCATCGATCCGCTGAAA
>JAHZHM010000131.1 GCA_019420265.1 Clostridiales bacterium | reverse complement strand
TTTTGGAGGAGATCGCCACCCTTTCCTTCGATATCTCGCTCAATACCTTTTTACAAGTAAACCATGCCCAGACCGAGCTGCTCTATCAGACGGTCTTTAAGCTGGCACGGGTCTTGCCGGGGGAAGTCGTGGCGGATTTATACTGCGGCGCCGGGACGATGTCTCTCTATGCGGCCAAGCTGGGCGCAAAAGTCTATGGCATTGAGATTGTACCCCAGGCCGTGGCGGATGCCAAAGCGAATGCCGCAAAAAATGGCCTGGAGAACGCGGAGTTTTACTGCGCGGATTGCGCAGATGGCTTTGCGCAAATCGCGGATCAGGCGGGTAAAATCGACGCCTTGATCGTCGATCCGCCGCGCAAAGGGCTGGATCAGAAGGTCATCGAGGATATTGCCAGATATACGCCGGGCCGGGTGGTCTATGTCTCCTGCGATCCGGCGACGCTGGCGCGGGATCTCGCGCTGTTCCAGCAAAAGGGATACGCTCCCCGCTTCATTCAGCCGGTGGATATGTTCCCCCAGACGACACATGTGGAGACGGTAGTCTTGCTAAAAGCAGAAAAGTAAGGAGGCGCGATGGGCAGACGCATTAAAGATTTTCCCGGCGGGGCTTTTTTGGAGTTTGACCGGGGCAATTTTGATGACTGGTGTGTTTATTGGGCGCAGCCGGGCCGGGGCAGAAAAGCGCTGCGGGATGAGGAATATTTTGGGCAGATGATCGCGCTGGCGGAAAAGCATGGAAAGAAAAAACTGTATGAAGATTATCTGAAGGTGTATGAATATACAGGAAAAGAGCTGGATATGAAAGTACTTCGAGCCATCACAGGGCTGGCAAAGCGGGAATATGGGCAGGATGCGTTTTGGGCGGACTACTTGCTGACGGTGCTCTATGCTGGCATGATTGCGGAAGAGAATAAGAAATATACCAAGCTGGGCAAACGGGTCAAGCGGCTGGGCGTTTATGGAATTTTGATGGAGGGGCAGAGCGCGCAGGTGGCGGCCAATCTCACGCGGGGCATGAAGCATGAGCAGATTGAAGCCATGTGCAGGGCCAGAGGTTTTTGAGAAAACGGAGAAGGGGAGCAGAAGATGAAGAATCGTTTGGAAGAGTTGCTGGAAAAGCAGAAGGTTGTGGTGCTGGATGGCGCTTTGGCGACAGAGCTGGAAAACCGGGGGCTATCTTTGGCGGATTCGCTTTGGTCGGCAAAAGTTCTGGCGGAACAGCCTGAGGAAATCGAGGCAGTGCATTATTACTATTTCTGCGCAGGCGCGGATATCGGCATTTCGGCAAGCTATCAGGCCAGCGTGCCCGGGTTTTTGAGCAAGGGTTATACGGAGCAGCAGGCGAAGGAGATGATTGTGCGCTCGATAGCGCTCTTAAAGCAGGCACGCCAGCGCTTTTGGGCGGAGCGCGGGGAAGGCTCTGGGCGCGCATATCCCATTTTGGCGGCATCCGTCGGGCCATATGGGGCCTATCTGGCAGACGGCTCCGAATATCGCGGCGTATATGGTCTTGGCAGGCAGGAACTTTATGCGTTTCATCG
>JAHZHM010000130.1 GCA_019420265.1 Clostridiales bacterium | reverse complement strand
GGTTGTCTTAGAAAAATTTCCGGATGCACAAATTCACCGCCTTATCTGCAAGCAAGTGCTGTCCAGAAACGAGAAAATCTTGGATAACCTCATTGGATTTCTGACCGATGCACCCTTTGGCATACCCGAGCTCATCTATAGCCTGAAAAACCTAGAGAAAGAATTTTATCTGATTTGCCAGGGCGAGCAACAGTTTTTCACTGTGGTGACGGATGAATGGATCGAAAGCAGAAAGCTGCCGCAAAAAATTTCAGAAAAGAAATTTCAAATCGGCGATCTACTGTTTACCGATTGCGGAGTGCCCCCAAAATAAAAACACAGCGCGAATTATCGCGCTGTGTTTTTATTTGCCCTACTCGGGCAAGCGTTTTTCTTTGGTTTAGAACAAATTTGGTTTTTCCGCTTCTGCCTGCTGCCGGGAGATGCCGTTCTTCTGCATGATATAGGTCAGGACAGTCTCCAGCGCTAGGTTGGTTGGATAGTCGTAGTAGGCGTAGATCTGTTTATAAATCTCTCTATCCGAGCCAGTATCATCCTGGTAGTTGTAATCCGAGACATAGAACGTATCCGCGCCAAGCTTGGCGACCTCCGCGCCTCTGGATGCCGTAAACAGCACAACCTTCGCGCCGACGGCCATAGCTGTCTTTGCGAAATCCACCAGCGTGGGCGTGCTGCCCGAGCCGGAAGAGAGCACCAAAACATCCCCTTCTTTGATGCTGGGCGCTGTCGCCATGCCCACAACATAGACGCTCTTGCCAAACTGCGAAAGCCGCTGGCCAAAGTTCATTGCCGTCTGGCGGGATCTGCCCCGGCCAGCCACAAACACGTTCTTTGCCTCATCGATGATATCCGCAATTTTCTGGAGGTTATCATAATCGAATCTGCTCATAACATCCTTCAGCGCATCTGCGGCCAGATGGTATTTGAAATCCTCTTTTACGGTGATCTGCGCCATCGTGGAATAAGGCACACCGTTAATTATCTTTTCCATACTCTCCGCTCCTTTTTAATAGAGGTTGGCCAGCTCTTCCTGCATCTTTTCAGGTGTCAGGCCACGCTTTTTCATCAGATACATGACGATGCAGTTATAGGCCAAATCGATGGCATATTCCGCATAAAGCCCCGTGGGCTTCTTTAGCCGGCTCTGATCCGCATCCATGCGGTAAACTGTGCTGGCAATATCGCCGATGGTGGATTTTTCCGCTTCGGTAAACAGCACCACTTCGACGCCATAGGAGGCCGCCTTTTTCGCAAAGGTAACTAGGGATGCCGTCTCGCCCGAAGAAGAGCCGATGATCAGCAAATCTCCCTTATGGATGGAAGGCGTGGAAATATCGCCGACGAGATGCGCGCGGATGCGCATCTGGCGGAGCCGCGTGGCAAATGCCATAATATTCATGCGGCTGCGCCCCAGGGCGACGACAAAGACGCTATTGGCCTTATCGATTTTATCCGCAATCTCGACCAGCTTCTCATCATCCATATATTCTGCGACGATTTTCATCTCTTCCAGGCGCTCTGCATGGAATTTTCTCTTTTCATGATAGGTCAGGTGCGCGCTCTGCACCTTTTTTTCTTCGCTCATTTTCGCTTCCTCCTTGCCTTAATAGAGGTTGGGCAGTTCGCGCTGCATCCGCTCTTTGCTCTTGCCGAGTTTCTCCTGAACGCGCATCGCGATCGCATCGCAGACCACATAAAGCGCCAGCTCAAAATATTCCTCCGCAATCAGTCCGTTTTCAGCCTGGCAGTCGAAAAAGACCACTTCGCTGGCATCCTTCTCCAGCGTCGAG
>JAHZHM010000013.1 GCA_019420265.1 Clostridiales bacterium | reverse complement strand
AGATAGTGGGAGGAAAAACATGTTTGATTCCAGGCTCAAAAAGTTGAGGAAAATTTCCGGCTACACGCAGGCTGAGTTTGCAAAAAAGATCGGTGTTGCTACATCGACTGTTGGCATGTGGGAAAGCGGAAGCCGCCGCCCGGATTATGATACCTTGAGGGTTGTCGCAGAGGCCCTGGGCGTCTCCATGGGCTATCTTTTGGGCGAAGAGGAATTGATCACACCTTCGAGCATTGCGCAGATTCCAGTCGTTGCCAGCGTGCGCGCCGGTTTTGACGGCGGAATCCAGGAAGAGCATATGGGCACGGAGCCTGCAATCGGGCTCAGAAACGCAGAAGAATTTCGTTATGTGCGCGTGCGCGGCGATTCCATGCTCCCTCAAATTGAGGAGGGCGATTTGGCTTTGGTGCATCTGCAAAGCGATGTGGAAAGCGGCGAGCTGGCCGTTGTCATCGTGGATGGCGAAGATGCGATGCTCAAGAAAGTCGTAAAAGAAAAAGAGGGGTATGTCTCCCTCGTCTCCATCAATCCCAACTATCCCCCCCGCAAAATTTCCGGCGAGCAGTTAGAGCAGCTCATTGTTTATGGGAAGGTTTATGGCATTACTCGCTCGTTCCTCTAAGATTCTATAGATAAATTCCAAGAGAATCCGAAACCTTTCGGTTTCTTTTTTATTGGGGAGAATAAAAGCACCCTCTTCATTGCAAAATCTTTTGCTTCTGCATCATCTCCCGCTGTCAGAAGTTTTTTCTGCTCCGAGCCTTCTAAAAGTGTTACATCAACGAACAAAGAAACACCATAGCCTTTAAGGCTATGGTGTTTCTTTTCACTTATAGCTTCCCACATGACTTCAGAAAATCTTGTACCGTTTTCTCGTATTCCGCCCGATGTTGCTCAACATATGCCGAAACTAATTTATTGCTTTCTTTACAATATTCATAATCTGTAATTTCTTCATAATACTTTTTTACAAATTCCAAGATCATTAATAGATTCAAAATCTTCTTTTTTGCATCTACCTTTATTTGCTCTCGAACAAACATAATCAATCCACGATCAAATAAATCATTGATCCCTTTAAAACTAATGCTTGCTTGACTTGTATTCTCATACGGTGGATAGTCAAATGAAAATTTTATATTACCGTTCGAATAATCTACACCATATTCATCAACCTTTACTTCATAACCCATCTTTTCCAAAAAAGAGCCAGCTGCTAAAATTTGTTCTCTCTCATAATCTGTAATCATGATCTTCCTGCTCATTTCAAAATCATTTTTCCATCAACATAGGTATATCCATTACCTAACAAATAGTAGTATTCACGTCCATATCCTGTCAATTCGTTAGTGCCCATTA
>JAHZHM010000129.1 GCA_019420265.1 Clostridiales bacterium | reverse complement strand
CATCTGACGAACAAATACGCCGAGGGTTATCCGGGCAAGCGCTATTATGGCGGCTGTGAGTTTGTCGATATCACGGAAAATCTGGCAAGAGAGCGCGCCAAAAAGCTATTTGGCGCCGAGCATGCCAATGTTCAGCCGCACTCGGGTGCGCAGGCCAATACTGCCGTCTATTTCGCAATGCTGGAGCCCGGCGATACCATTTTGGGTATGAATCTGGCGCATGGCGGGCATTTGACGCATGGCAGCCCGGTAAACATCTCAGGCAAATACTTCCGCGTTGTCCCTTATGGCGTGGATAGCGAAACAGAAATGATCAACTATGATGCCCTGGAAGAGCTGGCCATCAAGGAAAAACCCAAGATGATCGTCGCTGGCGCCAGCGCATATCCCAGAGCCATCGATTTTGAGCGTTTTTCGCAGATCGCCAAAAAAGTCGGCGCATATCTGATGGTGGACATGGCGCACATCGCCGGCCTGGTTGCCGCAGGACTGCATCAAAACCCCGTGCCCTATGCCGATTTTGTTACCACGACAACGCATAAGACATTGCGCGGCCCAAGAGGTGGCCTGATTCTCTGCAGGGAAGAGTATGCAAAGCAAATCGATAAAGCCATCTTCCCGGGAACCCAGGGTGGCCCGCTGATGCACGTGATCGCCTCCAAGGCAGTCAGCTTCCAAGAGGCGCTGAGCGATGAATTTAAGCAGTATCAGCAGCAGATCGTCAAAAACGCCGCGGCGCTGGCGGATCAGCTGAAGAAAAACGGTTTCCGCTTGGTATCCGGCGGAACGGATAATCACCTGATGCTGGTAGATGTCTATGAGAAGGGCATTACGGGAAAAGATGCGGAGAAGCTGCTGGATTTGGCGCATATTACCGTCAATAAAAATACGATTCCCAATGAGACGCTCAGCCCGTTCATCGCGAGCGGCATCCGCGTGGGCACGCCGGCCGTTACCTCCCGTGGCTTCAAGGAAGAGCAGTGCCGCCAGATCGCCGATCTCATGCACCGCCTGCTGACGGCAGAGGATCGCGATGCAGCCGTGCGGGAAGTATCTGCAAAGGTTGCAGAGCTCTGCGAGCAATTTCCTATTTACGAATAGTCAATAAAAAAGAGCTGCCAACGCAGCTCTTTTTTATATCTGAGGAAAATGAAA
>JAHZHM010000128.1 GCA_019420265.1 Clostridiales bacterium | reverse complement strand
AGGCAGACCGCACTGCCACATCTTCAGCGACGGGCCTACGACTATAACGCTTCGGCCGGAGTAGTCGACGCGCTTGCCCAGCAGGTTCTGGCGGAAACGGCCCTGTTTGCCGCGCAGCATATCCGAGAGGGATTTGAGCGCGCGGTTGCCTGCGCCCGTAACCGGGCGGCCCCGGCGGCCGTTATCGATGAGCGCATCCACCGCTTCCTGAAGCATGCGCTTTTCGTTGCGGACGATGATATCCGGCGCTTTGAGCTGCAGCAGGCGGGTGAGGCGGTTGTTTCTGTTGATGACTCTGCGGTAGAGATCGTTGAGATCCGAAGTGGCGAAACGGCCGCCATCCAGCGGAACCATCGGGCGGATTTCCGGCGGGATGACCGGGACGCAATCCAGAATCATCCATTCGGGCTTATTGCCGGATTTGCGGAATGCCTCCACAACCTCCAGCCGCTTGATGGCGCGCATGCGCTTCTGGCCGGAAGAGCTTTCCAGATCCCGGCGCAGCGCCTCGCACTCGGCTTCCAGATCCACTTTTTTGAGCAGCTCTTTGACGGCCTCGGCGCCCATGCCGGCCTTGAACGCATCTGCGCCAAAGCTCTCCTGGGCTTCGCGGTATTCCTTATCCGTCAGAAGCTGTTTGTATTCCAGCGTCGTGTCGCCGGGATCCGTGACGATGAAAGACGCGAAATAGAGCACTTTTTCCAGCGCCCGGGGCGACATATCCAGCAGCAGGCCCATCCGGGAGGGGATGCCCTTAAAATACCAGATATGCGAGACCGGCGCAGCCAGCTCGATGTGGCCCATGCGCTCCCGGCGCACTTTTGCCCGGGTTACTTCGACGCCGCACTTTTCGCAGACAATGCCCTTATGGCGGATGCGCTTATAGCGGCCGCAATGGCATTCCCAGTCTTTGGTTGGCCCGAAGATGCGTTCGCAGAACAGGCCGTCTTTTTCCGGCTTGAGCGTGCGATAGTTGATGGTTTCGGGTTTTTTCACCTCGCCATGGGACCATTCTCTTATTTTCTCAGGCGACGCAAGGCCAATCTGCATCGAATCAAATGTATTGAGTTCAAACAAGGAAACTACACTCCCTTTCTATTATCTAAAGAATTTCGGGCTATTTGCCTATTCGTCGTCCGAAAAGTCCAGGTCGTCCCCATCCAGAGAGGGCAGCAGATCGCCCAGATCTTCCTCTTCCAGATCGGTATCTAAGATGCTGGCCAGCAGATCGTCTTCCGTGGGCTCTTCGTCCAGCTCCTCGTCTTCCATCTCATCCTCCTCGGCATCATCCAAAATGGAGCCAAGGCTCTGGAAATCGATATCGTCCAGGCTGAGATCGTCCAGGTCTTCCTGGCCGGAAACGCCGGGCTGGGCATCTTCGTTGCCCTCGATATTGACATCCAGCTGGACATCCTCGCCATCCGATTCGCGGATTTCCAGCTCCTCGTTGCCCTCGCCCAGCACTTTGACATCCAGGCACAGGCTCTGCAGCTCCTTGATGAGCACTTTGAAGGATTCGGGCACCATGGGCTCGGGGATATTCTCGCCCTTGACGATGGCTTCATACGTCTTGACGCGGCCGACAATATCGTCGGACTTGACGGTGAGAATCTCCTGCAAGGTGTTGGCCGCGCCGTAGGCTTCCAGCGCCCAGACTTCCATCTCGCCGAAGCGCTGGCCGCCG